>JAEWCI010000318.1 GCA_023390705.1 Pseudomonadota bacterium | reverse complement strand
CTACCAGACAATACGTGCCCGGGCTTTCCCGGCCCGGGCACGCTGCGGCCGGTCCTACGCCCCCTTGTAGTTCGGCTTGCGCTTCTCGTCGAAGGCGCGGCGCGCTTCCGTCGCGTCCTCGGAAGCGTTCAGGATGCTGCCGGCGTTGGAGGTCAGCACCATCGTGTTCTCCAGCGTGGTGTCCAGCGCCGTGCGCATGATGCGCTTGCTGATCCATTGCACCAGCGGCGGCGTGTTCATCATGCGCGCGCACAGGGCGCGGGTGAACTCCTCAAGCTGTTCCGAGGGCACCAGGTGGTTCAGCATGCCCCACTGGTAGGCGCGCTCCGCATCCACCTCGCCGGTATAGGCGAGTTCCAGGGCGCGGCCGAGCCCGACCATCTTCGGCAGGTAGTAGCTGCCGCCATTCTCGATGATCTGGCCGGCATTCTGGTAGGCGACGAATTTCGTCCGCTCGCAGCCGATGCGGATGTCGCAGTGCAGCGACATGTCCATGCCGGAGCCGACCGCCGGGCCGTTGATCATGGCGATGGTCGGCTTGCGGATCTGCGAGATGTCGCGGTGCAGCTTGGTGAAGCCGTGGAAGAAGTGCTGCCGCGCGGCGTCGATGCCTTCATGCGCGCCGCGGTTGCCGGGGAAGTCATCACCGGTCACGGCGGGGTCGGCCTTGGACTTGAGGTCGGCCCCGGCGCAGAAGGCACGGCCGACGCCGGTCAGCACGATGACCCGCACATTGGGGTCGTCATCGGCGGCGCGCATGTATTCGCCGACCTTGGCCACCGTGCCGTTCTCATGCGCGACGCCGACCAGGGCGTTCAGCCGGTCCGGCCGGTTGAACTTGATCCAGCAGATGCCGCTCTCCTCCGGCTCGTACAACAGGTAGTCAACCTTCCTCGGTCCCGTGCTCATGGCTGCGAACGCTCCTCCATCCTGATGCCGGCAGCGCCGCCGACGACGCGGCAGGCTGCCCGGAATTGCCGGAGCGCGATTAGATACCGAAGAGCAGCCTTGCTCAACCCGCCGGGGGATGGGAACGGCGCTGGACGGGGCGGATCGCGGATGGGCGTGACGCCCGGCAGCCTGGATCTGTTCCACGGACAAGAGCTGTCATGGGGCGTGCCGTGCCGCCCAGGGCGGCGGCATCCCTGCTGCAGCCGGCCTACGATGAGACCTTAGCTTCGCAACGCCTGCCTGCCTTGTGAGGTCAGCCGCACCTGCATGTCGCGCTGGCCCTGGCCGGATGCCTCCAGGCTGACGAAGCCCTCCTGCACCGCGTCCTCCCAGATCGAAAGGCGCGGGCAGGAGGTGCGCCAGCCTTCCATCACTTGCTCATAGCTGCGCGGCCCGCCGGCCACCCAGGCGAGGAATTGCCGCATCAACAGGTCGGATGGCGATTGCGTGAGCCGGGGCATGGCCGTGCCCTCCTTTCGGCGGCCAGTCTGCACCCGCCCGGGGTGGCGATGTCCAATCCGAAAGACGGAAGCCGGCGATAGGGAACCGGCAGGGGATCCCTGAAGCGGACCGTAGATCGGCGTGAGCGCCCGGGAGCGTGAATCGGCTCGGCAAACAATCACATGCAGCGGCTTGCGCGTTCAGGGCGACGCACAAGCCGATATAGGGGGCCGTGTTCACGGCCTGGCACGAAGCCGCGGTGTCACTCCACCTTTGCGCCGGAAGCCTGCACCAGCGGCGCCCAGAGATTCACCTGCCTTTCCATGAAGCGGTCCAGGGCCGGGCCGTCCATCGGCTCGGCCGGGCGGAAGCCTGCCTGTTGCAGGCGCTGGCGCAGCGTCGGTTCGGCCATCGCGGCGGTGAAGGCGGCGCGGAGCCTGGCGACCACCGCCACCGGCATGTCCTTCGGACCCATCAGGCCGAAGAAGGGGTCGGTCTCGGCGAAGTCGGGGAAGCCCAGGTCCTTCAGCAGCGGCACCTCGGGCATGGCCGGGTGCGGGCTGGGGCCGCCCACTGCCAGGGCGCGCAGCTTGCCCTCGCGCGTCAGCCCCAGGATCGGGGCCGGGGTGGAGAAGCCGAATTCGATCTGCCCGGCCAGCAGTGCGGCGATGCCCTCCGGCGGGCCGCGATAGGGGATGTGCTCGGCGCGGATGCCGCTGCGTTCCACCAGCAGTACGGCGGCGAGGTGCTGCGAACTGCCGGTGCCGCCGGAGAAGTAGCGCAGCGCCGGCTTCCCGGTATCACGGCCGCGCGCCAGAAGGTCCCGCACCGTGCCGAAGGGCGATTCGCCCGGCACCATCAGGATGTTCGGCGCGAAGCCGGCAACGCCGATCGGCGCGAAGTCCTTCCACGGGTCGAAGCCGAGGTTGCGATACAGCGCCCGGTTGACCGCCACGGTGCTGGTGACGGCGACGACCAGCGTGTAGCCATCCGGCCTGGCGCGGGCGGCGGCGCCGGTGCCGACCGAGCCGCCGGCGCCGGTACGGTTGTCGATGGTCACGGGCTGCCCGAGCTGTTCCTGCAGCCCGGCCGCCATGATCCGCCCCGCGGCATCGGTCGCGCTGCCGGCGGTGAAGGGGACGATCACCGTCACCGGCCGGCTGGGGAAGGCTTCCTGGGCCAGGGCGGGGCTCGCCAGGGCCAGGGAGGCAGCGAGCAGATGGCGGCGGCGCATGCCGGTTCTCCTCATCGAGCGAAGCTGGCGCCGGTGGCGCGGACAGGATCGGCCCGGCACGGCAGCCGGTGGGCGCGGATCTCCACCATGGTCGGCGGGTGGGCCTCGCATCGCCGGGCATGCGGACGGGAAGCGGAAGGAGTGTGGCAGGCATAGCGACGCCGGCGCTACCCCCCATCGGCGCCGGACAGGGCGGATCGCGGACGGGTGTGAACGCCGGGGAGCGCGCATCCGCTCGACAGGCACCAGCCAACGGCGGTTCCTGCGTTCAGCGCTGACCGCAGGAACCGC
>JAEWCI010000289.1 GCA_023390705.1 Pseudomonadota bacterium | reverse complement strand
TGGCATCGGAGAGGTGGATGCCGCCGCCGGCCACCACCAGCGGGTGCTTCGCCGCGGCCAGGGCATCGGCGGCGCGCTCGATGGCGGCGGGGTCGGCGCAGACCCGGTCCAGCGGCACCCGGCCCAGCGAGAGATGGCGCGGGCCGAGCTGGGCGGTGGCAGCGGCTTCGGTCAGCAGGTCGGCCGGCACCAGCAGCACGGCCGGTCCGGGGCGGCCGCTGGCGGCGGCGGTGAAACCCATGTCCACATAGTCTTCCAGCCGGTCGGCGCGGTCCACCCGGCGAACCCATTTCGCCACCGGGGCGAACATGCCGATATGGTCAAGCTCCTGGAAGGCGTTGCGGTCCGTTGCGTCCCGCGTGACTTCCTGCACCAGGGCGAGGATGGGGATGGAAGCCTTCAGCGCCTCGGCCAGCGGTGCCACCAGCAGGGTGGCGGCGGGGCCGTTCTGCGCCGTGACCACGGCGACCTTGCGCGAGATGCGGGCATAGCCATCGGCCATGCTGCCGCCGGCATTCTCCTGCCGGTACACCTTCTGCTCGATGCCGGCATGGGGCGAGGCCAGATGGAAGGCCGAGGGCAGGCTCTGGCCGAAGGTGCAGGTCACGCCATGGCGCGCGAAGGCTTCGGCCAGGCGCAGGGCGACCGTGGCATTCACCTTGGCTTCACCGGTATTGGGGGCATTGCCGGTATCGGGCATGGGCGTCCTTCCCTTGGGCCGTTCCCCGGAGGCGGGGCGGGTTTGCCACAGAGCAATCGCCATGCGCCGGGGCCTGTCAAGCGAAGCGGCGGCGGCCTGCCGCGCCGTCAAGTGGGGCGCGAGAGGGACGCCGTCCCTCTCCCGCTCTCCCTGCCAAAGACCGAAGGGCCCTTGGAAACCAGGCGATTGCCGGCCACAGGAGAGCAGCGTTCACGCCGTTCCGCGATCTGCTCCCTATGCCACCCGGTCGCGCGGCGCCGTGTTCAGGCGCAGCACCGCGTCCAGGTTGTCCAGCGCGCGGAAGCCCATGGCGTCGCGCGTCTCGATGGTGGCGCTGCCGAGATGCGGCAGCAGCGCCACGTTTTCCAGCGTGAGGTAGCCCGGGTTCACCTTCGGCTCGCCGTCATAGACATCCAGCCCCGCCGCCCGCACATGGCCGGATTCCAGGGCGGCGATCAGCGCCGCGTCGTCCACGGTGGAGCCGCGGCCGCTGTTCACCACGATGGCGCCGGGCCGCAGCAGCGCAATGCGTTCCGCGTTCAGCCAGTGGCGGGTCGCCGCGCCGCCGGGGATGTGCATGGAAAGCACGTCTATGGCGCCAAGGAAGCCGGCATCGTCCGCGTGGTAGGTGGCGCCCTGCTCCTGCTCCGGCGGCAGGCGCTTCGTGTTGCGGTAGTGGATCTCCATGCGGAAGCCGCGCGCCATCGCCGCCAGTTCCCGCCCGATGCGGCCCATGCCGAGGATGCCGAGCCGCTTGCCTTCCAGCGTCACTCCCATCAACTGGGTCGGCGCCCAGCCTTCCCAGTTGCCCGCGCGCAGCAGCCGCTCCCCTTCCCCGGCGCGGCGGGCGGCCATCAGCATCAGGGTGAAGGCGATCTCGGCGGTGGCGAAGCTCAGCACGTCCGGGGTGTTGGTCACCACGATGCCACGTGCCTTGGCCGCCGCCATGTCGATATGGTCCACCCCGACGCTGAAGGTGGCGATGACCTTCACGCTGCCAGGCAGCGCCGCGATGCAGGCGGCGTCCAGCCTGTCCCCGGCGGCGCAGAGGATGCCGGCCGCCCCGCATTCGGCGGCGCGGCGGGCGATTTCCGCCCCGTCCTGGCTCCAGCCCTCGTCCTGCGGGTTCAGCAGCGCCTCATAGTCGCGCCGGGCGCGGAGTTCCACCGCTTCCGGCAGCTTGCGGGTGAGGAGCAGGACGGGCTTGGCCATGGGCATTTCCTCGGGCGTGCTTGGTTCCTCCCCCCTGCTTACCAGCCCCGGCCCGTCTTGCCAGCGTGCCTGGCGGCGGGCAGCCTCCCCCCACCGCGAACCCGTTGGGGGAGGAGAGAGTCATGGATCTGGGCTTGAAGGGCCGCCGCGCCCTGGTGATGGGCGGGACCAAGGGGCTGGGCCGCAGCATCGCCGATGCGCTGGCCGAGGAAGGCGCGCATCTCGTCGTCAGTGGCCGAGACCAGGGCCGGGTGGACCAGGCGGCGGCGGAACTGCGCGCGAAGGGCGCCGCTTCGGCCGCCGGCGTCGCCGCCGATGCCGCGCGCGGGGAGGACATGGACCGCCTGGCCGATGCCGCGGTGAAGGCCATGGGGGGCGTGGACATCCTGGTGCTGAACCATGGCGGCCCGCCGCCCTGCACCGCCTGGGACATGAAGGAGGCGGACCTCACCGCCTGGTTCCAGAACATCGTCGTCTCCCCCATCCGCATCGCCATGCGGCTGATGCCGGCGATGCGGGAGCGGAAATGGGGCCGCGTGATCGTGGTGGGCAGCACCGGCATGCAGCACCCCATCCCGACGCTGGCGCTTTCCAACACGCTGCGCGCCTCCATCTGGGCCTGGCTGAAGACGCTTTCGGGCGAGGTGGCGAAGGACGGGGTGACGATGAACGTCCTGGCCCCCGGCACCATCCTGACCGACCGCGTGACCCAGACCAGCAAGGCACGGGCCGAGAAGCTGGGCATCACCATGGAGGAGGCGCTGGCCCAGTCGGGGCGGGAAGTCCCGGCCGGGCGGCTGGGCGTGCCGGCGGATTACGGGCCGATGGGCGCCTTCCTGGCCAGCGAGAAGGGCGCCTACATCACCGGCAGCATGATCCGCGTGGATGGCGGCCGCGTGCGAAGCATGCTGTAATCCTTCCGCCCGCGGTTGCCGGGCGCTTTCGCCCTGCCGCTCGCGCCGGGCTGCCCGGCAGCGTGGCGCGAGCGGTGGAGCACAGGCGCGGTCCCCGGCGGCTCGCCAGCACGTCGCGCAGGGCGCAGGGACGACCAC
>JAEWCI010000053.1 GCA_023390705.1 Pseudomonadota bacterium | reverse complement strand
GCCTTGATGAGCACGGGGTAGCCGATGCGCGCCGCTTCCGCCGCCAGCAGCGATTCCTCCTGCGCCTCGCCATGGTAGCCGGGCACCACGGGCACGCCGGCCGCGACCATCAGCGCCTTGCTTTCCGCCTTGCTGCCCATGGCGCGGATGGCGGCGGGCGGCGGGCCGATGAAGGTGATGCCGGCGGCGGCGCAGGCTTCCGCGAAGCCGGCATTCTCGGACAGAAAGCCATAGCCGGGGTGGATCGCCTCCACGCCGCTCGCCCGCGCCGCTTCCAGGATGCGATCGCTGCGCAGGTAGCTTTCGGCGGCCGGCGCCGGGCCGACGGGCAGGGCGGCATCGGCCAGGCGGACATGCGGCGCCCCGGCATCGGCTTCGGAAAAGACCGCGACGCAGCGGATGCCGAGCCGCCGCGCGGTGCGGATGATGCGGCAGGCGATCTCGCCGCGATTGGCGATGAGGATGGAGCGGAACATGGCGCGCCTCACATCCTGAACACGCCGAAGCGCGTCTGCGGGATGGGCGCGTTCAGACTGGCGGAAAGGGCGAGGCCCAGCACGTCGCGCGTCGCCGCCGGGTCTATGATGCCGTCATCCCAGAGCCGTGCGGTGGCGTAGTAAGGGTCGCCCTGGGCTTCGTATTGCGCGCGGATGGGGGCCTTGAAGCGCTCCTCCTCCTCGGCCGGCCAGGACTTGCCCTGGGCTTCCAGATTGTCCCGCCGCACCGTCGCCAGCACGCTGGCCGCCTGCTCCCCGCCCATCACGCTGATGCGGCTGTTGGGCCAGGTGAAGAGGAAGCGGGGCGAATAGGCGCGGCCGCACATGCCGTAATTGCCGGCGCCGAAGCTGCCGCCGATCAGCACGGTGAATTTCGGCACCTGCGCCGTGGCCACGGCGGTAACGAGCTTGGCGCCATCCTTGGCGATGCCGCCCGCCTCGTATTTGCGGCCCACCATGAAGCCGGCGATGTTCTGCAGGAACAGCAGCGGAATGCCGCGCTGGCAGCACAATTCGATGAAATGCGCGCCCTTCTGCGCGCTTTCGCTGAACAGGATGCCGTTATTCGCCAGGATGCCGACCGGATACCCCCAGATATGCGCGAAGCCGCAGACCAGTGTGGTGCCGTAGCGGTGCTTGAACTCGTCCAGCTCGCTGCCGTCCACGATGCGGGCGATGACTTCCCGCACCTCGTAAGGCTGGCGGACATCCTGCGGAATGATGCCATGGAGTTCCGCCGGGTCGTGGCGCGGCGGAACAGGCGTACGCAGCGCCAGCGCCGCGGGCTTCACGCGGTTGAGGTTGCCGATGATGCGCCGCGCCAGACCCAGCGCATGCATGTCATCCGCCGCGAAATGGTCCGCCACGCCGGAAAGCCGGGTATGCACATCGGCGCCGCCGAGGTCTTCCGCCGAGACGACCTCGCCGGTTGCCGCCTTCACCAGCGGTGGGCCGGCCAGGAAGATGGTGCCCTGGTTGCGGACGATGATTGCCTCGTCGCACATCGCCGGCACATAGGCGCCACCGGCGGTGCAACTGCCCATCACCACCGCGACCTGCGGGATGCCCAGGGCGGAGAGATTGGCCTGGTTGTAGAAGATGCGGCCGAAATGCTCGCGGTCCGGGAAAATCTCATCCTGGTTCGGCAGGTTGGCGCCGCCGCTGTCCACCAGGTAGATGCAGGGCAGCGCGTTCTGCTGCGCCACCTCCTGCGCCCGCAGGTGCTTCTTCACGGTAATGGGGAAATAGGTGCCGCCCTTCACCGTGGCGTCATTGGCCAGGATGACGCATTCCCGCCCGGCGACGCGGCCGATGCCGGTGATGAGCCCGCCCGCCGGCACCTCCCCGCCATGCAGGCCGTAGCCGGCCAAAGGCGAGAGTTCGAGGAAAGGCGCACCCGGGTCCAGCAGCCTCTCCACCCGCTCCCGCGGCAGCAGCTTGCCGCGCGAAAGATGCCGCTGCCGCGACGCTTCCGGCCCGCCCAGCGCCGCTTCGGCGCTGCGTTCGGCCAGTTGCGCGAGCAGCCCGCGCATATGGGCGGCATTGGCGCGGAATTCGGCGGAGCGGGTGTCAATGCCGGAGGTTATTAGACTCATGGATTGCGGGTCCGATTCACGCTTCGCTCCCCGGCATCCATCCGCGCGCCCCCGGCGCGACGCTGCGGTGCTGCGCGACCGGACCCGTCATGCCGTCTCCCGGAACAGCTCGCGGCCGATCAGCATGCGGCGGATCTCGCTGGTGCCGGCGCCGATCTCGTACAGCTTGGCATCGCGTAGCAGCCTGCCGGTCGGCGTTTCGTTGATGTAGCCCATGCCGCCGAGGATCTGGATGGCATCCAGCGCGATTTTTGTCGCCGCCTCGGCCGCATAGAGGATCGCCCCGGCGGCATCCTTGCGCGTCGTCCTGCCGGCATCGCAGGCCCGCGCCACGGCATAGACATAGGCGCGGCAGGCGTTCAGCGCGGTGTACATGTCCGCGACCTTGCCCTGGATGAGTTGGAACTCGCCGATCGGCTGGCCGAATTGCTTCCGTTCATGGATATAGGGCACCACGATGTCCAGTGCCGCCTGCATGATGCCGAGCGGCCCCGCCGCCAGCACCGCCCGTTCATAGTCCAGGCCGGACATCAGCACGCGCACGCCTTCGTTGACCCTGCCCAGCACATTCTCCGCCGGCACTTCGCAATCCTCGAAGACCAGTTCGGAGGTGGGGGAGCCGCGCATGCCGAGCTTGTCCAGCTTCTGCGCCGGGCGGAAGCCCTTGAAGCCCTTCTCGATCAGGAAGGCGGTGATGCCGCGCGGCCCGGCATCCGGCTCGGTCCTGGCATAGACCACCAGGGTCTCGGCGTAATGCGCGTTGGTAATCCAGAGCTTGGTGCCGTTCAGCACATAGCGGTCGCCGCGCCTCTCCGCGCGCAATTTCATGGAGACGACATCGCTGCCCGCCCCCGGCTCGGTCATTGCCAGGGCGCCGAGATGCTCGCCGCTGATCAGCTTCGGCAGGTAGCGGCGCTTCTGTTCCTCCGTCCCGTTGCGGCGGATCTGATTGACGCAGAGATTGGAATGCGCGCCATAGGACAGCCCGACCGAGGCTGAGGCGCGGCTGATCTCCTCCATCGCCACGCAATGCGCCAGGTAACCCATGCCGGCGCCGCCATGTTCCTCCTCCACGGTGATGCCGTGCAGGCCCAGCGCGCCCATCTCCGGCCAGAGATGGCGGGGGAATTCGTCGGTGCGGTCGATCTCGGCAGCGATCGGGGCGATGCGCGCTTCGGCGAAGCCGCGCACCGTTTCGCGCAGCATGTCGATCTCCTCGCCGAGGCCGAAATCCAGGCCGGGTATCTGGCTGTCAGTCGGCATCCTGGCCTCCACCATGGGCGTCCCCGGCCGGCTTGCCAAGGCTGCGCCGGATCTCCTGCCGCATCACCTTGCCCGTGGCGGTCATGGGCAGGCTTTCGGCGAAATGCACTTCCCGCGGATAGGCATGGGCGGCAAGCCGGGCGCGAACGAAATCCTGGATGTCCCGGGCCAGTTCCGGGCCGGGCACCACGCCGGCCGCGGGGACGACGACCGCGGTCACGCGCTCCGTCCGCAGCGCGTCCGGCAGGCCGACCACCGCCGCCAGCGCGACGGCGGGGTGGCGCAGCAGGCAGTCCTCGATCTCGCCCGGCCCGATCCGGTAGCCGGCGGAGGTGATGACATCGTCGTCGCGCCCGATGAAGCGGAGGTATCCCTCCCCGTCCTGCACGCCCTGGTCGCCGGTCAGCAGCCAGTCCCCCGCGAATTTCGCCGCCGTGGCCTCCGGATTGTTCCAGTAGCCGAGGAACATCACCGGGTCCGGCCGCCGCACCGCGATATTGCCCAGCGTGCCGGGCGGCAGCGGGTTGCCGCCGGCATTCACCACCGCCACCTCGTGCCCCGGCACCGCGCGCCCCATGCTGCCCGGCCTCACCGGCATGACGGCGGCGCAATTGGCGACGACCAGGTTGCATTCCGTCTGGCCGTAGAATTCATTGATGGTGAGGCCGAAGGCGGCGCGCCCCCAGTCCAGCAACTCCTCCCCCAGTGTTTCTCCGCCGCTGCCGATGGAGCGCAGCCGGTGCCCGAAACGCGCCGGGTCCGGCACCATGCGCAGCATCTTCAGCGCCGTCGGCGGCAGGAAGGCATTGCGCACGCCATGTTCCGCCATCAGCCGAAAGGCGAATTCGGGGTCGAATTTCGCCATGCGGTGCGCCAGCACGGGCACGCCGTGATGCAGGCTGGGCAGCAGCACATCCAGCAGCCCGCCGATCCAGGCCCAGTCCGCCGGTGTCCAGAACAGGTCGCCCGGCCCGGGGAAGAGGTCCTGCGGCATCTCCACCCCGGGCAGATGGCCGAGCAACACGCGGTGTGCATGCAGCGCGCCCTTGGGGCTGCCGGTGGTGCCGGAAGTGTAGATGATCAGCGCCGGGTCATCGGCCATGGTGTCGGCAGGGCTGAAGCTGTCGCTGGCGCGCGCCGTCTCGGCCGGCAGGCTCAGCGCCCCCTCCCCCGGTCCGTCCGCCGCCAGCACCAGCCGCAGCGCCGGCAACGCACCCCGGATGCCGGCCAGCTTGCCGAGCCCCACCGCATCCGTCACCAGCGCCGCCGCACCGGAATCGCGCAGCCGGTATTCCAGTGCCTGCTCACCGAACAACTGGAACAGCGGCACCGCGATGCCACCCAGCTTGTAGGTGGCAAGATGCGCCACCGCCGCTTCCGGCACCTGCGGCAGCAGCACGCCGATACGGTCCCCGCGCCCGATCCCATGCGCCCGCAGGGTATTGGCCAGGCGGTTGGACCGCGCCCGGAGCGCGTCGTAGCTGATCCGCTCCAGCCCGCCATCCGCGCGCAGATGCAGCAGCGCCAGGCGGCCGCTGCCATCCGCCCAGCGGTCGCAGGCATCCACGCCGATATTGTAGCGCGCCGGGATGCGCCACCGGAAGGCGGCGCGGATGGCCTCGTAACTGTCGCCCTTGGGCAGCATGGCCTAGAGCCAGCGCTTCCGGCGCCGATAGGATTTCAGGTTGCGGAAGCTCTTGCGCTCCGCGCCATGGCCGCCGAGGTAGAATTCCTTCACGTCCTCGTTGTTCGCCAGGGCCTCTGCGCTGCCGTCCAGCACCACCTTGCCTTGCTCCATCACATAGCCATGGCTGGCCACGGAAAGCGCCATGCGGGCATTCTGCTCCACCAACAGGATGGTGATGCCCAGTTCCTGGTTCAGCCGGCGGATGATGCCGAAGACCTCCTTCACCAGCAGCGGGCTGAGGCCCATGGAGGGTTCGTCCATCAGGATCAGCTTCGGCCGCGCCATCAGCGCCCGGCCGATGGCCAGCATCTGCTGCTCCCCGCCCGAGAGGTAGCCGGCCAGGCCGGTGCGTTCCTTAAGCCGGGGGAAATAGGCATAGACCATCTCGATGTCGCGCTTCACCGCCGCGCCGTCGCCGCGGGTGAAGGCGCCGAGGCGAAGATTCTCCAGGCAGGTCATGTCGGCGATGATGCGGCGGCCCTCCATGACCTGGAAGATGCCGCGGCGGACGATCTCATGCGCCTCTATGCCGTCTATCCGTTCGCCGGCGAATCGGATCTCGCCGCGGGTCACCTCGCCTTCCTCGGTCCTCAGCAGGCCGGAGATGGCCTTCAGCGTGGTGGATTTCCCTGCCCCGTTGGCGCCGAGCAGCGCCACGATCCTGCCCTGCGGCACCGCCAGGGAAAGGCCGCGCAGCACCAGGATCACGTCGTTGTAGACGACCTCGATGTTGTTCACTTCGAGGAGCGGCGCTTCCGCCGCCATGCCCGGTGCCGCGCCCATGCCGCTACCAGCCCAGCCAGTCGCGCCGGCGCGGCAGTTCGATGGTGGCCGCCGGCTCCAGCTTCATGGTGCCGGCGCGCATCAGCTCCGCCACGCTGCCCTGGCTGGTGTCCCCGCTGACCACGGCGCGGTACAGCGCGACGCGCAGCGTGCCGCGATGGTCCTCGGCGGTGAAGGTGGAAGGGTTGCAGACCCCTTCGGTGCCGCGCGGCACCCAGTCCTGCCTGGCGTAGAAGCCGTCGCGGATGCGCGGGCCAGTCACCTCCCCGCCACCCTGGGCCGCCGTCTCCATCGCCTCGGTCATCAGCAGGGCGGAGCAGATGCCGGCCAGGTAGTGCACCGGCCGGTAGGTGTTGCCGGCCGGGTCGGAGATGCGGCTGATCTCCTGGAAGGTGGCCATGCCCGGCGCCTGCTGGCCCCAGACCGCCGCGGTGCGGACCGGGAAGACCACGCCATTCGCCGCCGCGCCGGCGGCCTTCATCGCGTTCTCGTCCATGCCCCAGACATTGCCGAGGAACTGCACATTCACCCCCGCGGTCTGGCAGGCGCGCAGCACGGAGATGTTGGACCCGGCGGTGTTGCCGAGATAGGCGTAATTGGCGCCCTGGTTCTTCAGGGTCAGGCATTGCGCGGTGTAGTCGCCCGGCGTCAGGGCGAAGACGATGGCCGGCAGCACCTCGAAGCCCAGCTCCGCCGCCAGCGCCTCGCCGGCCGCCTTGGGCGAGTTCGGATAGGGGTGGTTGCCGCCCATATGGACGTATTTCGGCCGGCCGCTCTGGCCCCGGCGTTCCCAGTCCTGCTTCGCCCATTGCAGCATGGCGCGCAGCGCGTCCGAATAGGACGGACCGTAGAAGAAGTTGAAGGGCGCCGCCTCCACCCCCTGCCGGCCGCTGCGCCCGGCGGCGTCGGTCAGCGCCGCGGAGTAGGACGCGGAGATGAAGGGGATGCGGTCGCGGGTGACGAAGCGCACCAGCGCCTCGGTATCCGCGGTGCCCCAGCCCTGGATGGCGACGATGCGGTCGCGGCTCCAGGCCTGGTACTGGCTGACGGCGCGTGGCGCCTGGTAGCCGTAGTCGAAGCCCAGCACATTCATCTGCCGGCCATTGATGCCGTTGCGCGTACGGTTCACCCAGGCCAGCGCATCCGCGACCCCCTGGCCATAGGGCACGCCGACATCGCTGGTGGCGCCGGAATTGTCCATCAGGTGCCCGACAGGGATGCGCTGCTGCGCCATGGCGGGCAGCGCCAGCGCCACCGCTGCTGCCAGTCCCAGAACCGTCCTTCGCATCGTCATTCCTGGTGTTCTCCCTGTGTCGTTCTAGTGCGAGTACGGATAGAGTTTCCAGTACGCCTTCACCAGATGCCAGCGATGCGCCAGCCCGTCCGGTTCGAAGATCAGGAACAGGATGATGGCCGCGCCGATCACCATCTCCCGCAGGAAGCTGATATTGGCGCCGATCCTCAACGCGCGGTCCACCGCCCCGCCGGCCAGCAGGTCGGCGCCCGCCTGCACCAGTTCCGGCAGCAGCACCATGAAGGCGGCGCCCATCAGGCTGCCCATCACGCTGCCCAGGCCGCCGATGATGACCATGCCGAGGAACTGGATGGAGAACAGGATGTTGAACGCCTCCACGCTGACGAAGAGCAGGTAGTGGGCATAGAGCGCGCCGCCGATGCCGGCGTAGAAGCTGGCGATGCCGAAGGACAGCGTGCGGTAGTAGGCCAGGTTGATGCCCATCATCTCGGCGCTGAGGTAATGGTCGCGCACCGCCACCAGCGCCCGGCCATCCCGCGTCCGCATCAGGTTGGCGGCGGCGGCGAACATCACCGCCACCCAGGCCAGCACCACGTAGAAATAGCTCTCCTCGCGGTCCGCCTGCCAGCCGAACAGTTCGAAGGGTTCGGTGATGCGGCCGGCGACGCCGCCGGTGAACCACTGGGCGCGGGCGAAGAAATCCTCCAGGATGAACTGCGCCGCGAGCGTGGCGATGGCGAGGTAGAGCCCCTTCAGCCGCGCCGCCGGCAGGCCGAAGACCAGCCCGACCAGGGTGGTGACCACCCCCGCTAGCGGGATGCAGAGCGCCACCGGTATGTGCCAGCTTTCGTGCAGCCAGGCGGAAGCGAAGGCGCCGAGGCCGAAGAAGGCGCCATGGCCGATGCTGATCTGGCCGGTGAAGCCCAGCAGGATGTTCAGCCCCAGCGCGGCGATGGCGGAAAACCCGATGGTGATGAGCAGCCCCAGCTCGTAGCGGCCCAGCAGCAGCGGCGCCAGGCAGCACAGCGCCAGCCCGAGCAGCAGCGCGATGCGGCTGTTCCGCGTGGGGAAGATGGTGGTGTCGGCGCGGTAGCTGGTGCGGTAATCCCCCGCCGGGGCAAGCGCCGCCATCAGACGCGCTCGATGTTCTTGGTGCCGAACAGCCCGTAGGGCTTGATCAGCAGGATGAGGATCAGGGCGTAGAAGGGGGCGATGTTGTACATGTTGCCCCAATTCAGCCATTCGGCGTCCAGGTACTGCGCCCAGTTCTCCAGCACACCGACGATCAGCCCGCCCAGCACCGCGCCCACCACCGAATCCAGCCCGCCCAGGATCACCGCCGGGAACACCTTGATGCCGTAGAAGGAGAGCGCCGAGGAAACCCCGTTCACCACCCCCACCACCCCGCCGGCCACGGCGGAGACCACCGCCGAGATCGCCCAGGACATGGCGAAGACCTTCGGCACCGAAACGCCGAGCGACTGCGCCACCTGCTGGTCGAAGGCCGTGGCGCGCATCGCCAGCCCGTGCTTGGACGCGGTGAAGAACCAGGCGAAGCCTGCCATGATGAGGACCGAGATGCCGAGCGAGAGCAGATAGACGCTCTGCACCTGCAGCCCCAGCAGTTCCACCCGCTCGGCCGGGAAGATCGGCGGGAAGGGCTTGGCGAAGACGCCGAAGATCCACTTCATCAGCGCCTGGAAGAAGATGCCCAAGCCAATGGTCGCCATGATGACGCTGATCACGGGCTCGCCGATCAGCGGCCGCAGCACCAGCACCTGCAGCACCAGGCCGAACAGCGTCATG
>JAEWCI010000046.1 GCA_023390705.1 Pseudomonadota bacterium | reverse complement strand
TTGACGTGAGCGCAGGCGAACGGAAACCGCTCCAGCCGTCCGGTCGGCACAGGGCCGCACGGCCCGAAGCCACGGATCGGCGTTCGGTTCCGGATGCACCCCGCCATGGCGCGGCGCGGCATGGCGCCGCGGGAAAGGGCAGCGGGCCGGATGGCGAACCCGCCACCCGCCCGCGATCAGGTATTCAGCGCTTGCGTGCCTTGCGGGCGGCGTAGCGCGCGTCGCGGGCGGCCTTCTGTTCGGCCAGCAACGCCAGGGCGCGGGCCTTCTTCTCGGCATCCATCGCTTCCGCCCGGGCTTCCATCTCGGCTTCCTCGGCCGCGGCCCGGGCAGCACGCTCGGCTTCCTCGGCGGCACGGGCGGCGGCCTGGGCGATGGCCTCGGCCTCACGGGCGGCGCGTTCGGCGGCCAGCCTGGCGGCTTCGGCTGCACGGGCGGCCTTGCGTTCGGCCTGGCGGGCCTCGCGCGCCTCAGCGACCGCCTTTTGGGCGGCCAGGCGTTCCTGCACGGCGGGATCATCGGGGCCCGGCCTAGCGCGGAAGCGCGCCAGCATGGCCTGTTTCGCCTCCGCCGCCGCGGTCAGTCGCTTGTTGAAATGGTCATGGGTATTGGCCTTCATCGCGCCCTACTAGAGAAAATCCCGCCCTTTGCATAGGGCAGTGCTGGCAGGCGGGGTCAAGTATCCGCCATCGGCGATGGCGGCGCATATTCGGCGTAACGCAGGATTTTCTCGGTTCCGGCCGAATGGTGGCCTGCCGCCTGGCGGCCCTACCGCACCCGCGGCAACTGGATGAACGGCCAGGGGCTCGGCACCTCGCCCATCGCCACCTCGATCAGGGTCGGGCCATCCGTGGTGGCGAAGCCGCGCTTCAGCGCGCCGCGCAACTCCTCCGGCGAGCTGGCGCGCAGCCCCTGGGCGCCGAAGCTTTCCGCCAGTTTCACAAAGTCCGGGTTGCGCAATTCGCTGGCGATGACACGGCCGCCGAAATTCTGCTTCTGGAAGGCGCGCACATTGCCATAGGCGCCGTCGTTGAACACCACGCCGACCAGCGGGATGCGGTGCTGCACCGCCGTCGCCACCTCCTGCACGTTGAACATGAAGCCGCCATCGCCGGCGACGCTCAGCACCGGCGTGCCCGGCCTGGCGGAGGCCGCGCCCAGCGCCGCCGCATAGCCCCAGCCCAGCGTGCCCTGCAGTCCGGTGGAGAGGAAGCTGCGCGGCCGGTACACCGGCATGACGATGCGCGAGACATAGCCAAGCTGGGTGAGGTCATCCACGAAGATGCCCTCCTCCGGCAGTTCCTCCCGCAGCACGTCCAGGAAGGCGACCTGCGGCGCCAGGGTGCCGCGGACCTTGGCCATCACCTCGGCCTTCACCTGCGCCACCTGGTCGGCGCGGCCGGCACGCCTGCGGTTGTGCCTCGCCAGACGGTTGGCGAGGGCACGCAGGATGGGCGCGGCATCGCCCTGCAGGGCCAGCGTCGGCTGGCCGAAGCGCGTCATCTCCTCGCCGTCGATCTCCACGCGGATGGTCTTGAGGCCGGTGGTGCCCCAGCCGCCCAGCGGGTTCTGGCCACGGGTGCCGACCAGCAGCGCGACATCGGCCTCCGCCCACAGCCGGTGCCCCACCGGCAGGCGCACGTCCAGGGGATGGCGGCTGTCCAGCACGCCGCGGCCCATGCGGAAGGCCATTACCGGGGCGTCCAGCATCTCGGCGATGGCGCGGATGGAATCGCCGGC
This sequence comes from Pseudomonadota bacterium, assembly GCA_023390705.1. Classification (GTDB taxonomy): domain Bacteria; phylum Pseudomonadota; class Alphaproteobacteria; order Acetobacterales; family Acetobacteraceae; genus JAEWCI01. The sequence goes on along the minus strand of JAEWCI010000046.1, from coordinate 794 downwards.
GCCGAAGGCACCGCCGCCCACCGCCAGCATCGGGCGTTCCGCGGCGCCGAGCAGCTTCGCCGCCTCCACCACCGCAACCTCGTCCACCGGCGGCGGCTCGGGCGCCGCGACCGGACGATGCGGCGCGACGGCGGCGCGGCGCTGCCAGATATCCATCGGCACTTCCAGCCCCACCGGGCGCGGCCGGCCGGAAAGCAACTGGCGGAAGGCTTCCTCGACCAGGCCGGGAATCTCCACCGGGCCCTTCGCCACGGCGTTCCATTTCGTCATGGTCCGCAGCACCGTGGTCTGGTCCACGATCTCATGCAACTGGCCGGTCATGCGGCCGATGCTCTGCAAGGGGATCTGCCCGACCACCGCCAGCACCGGGGCATTGTTGGAATAGGCGGTGGCGAGCGCGCTTGCGGCATTCAGCAGGCCGGGGCCGGGCACCACCGCCATGGCCTGCGGCCTGCCCGTGGCCATGGCCGCGCCCAGCGCCATGTAGGCGGCGCCCTGCTCATGCCTGGTGTGGATGACGCGGAGCTGATTCTGGGCGTGGTAGAGCGCGTCGAAGAAGGGGTCGTTCTGCACCCCCGGCAGCGCGTAGATGGTGGTGATGCCGTTGGCGACCAGCCCGGCGACCAACGCCTCGGCGGTGTTCATGCGCTCGGCCATCGGCCGTCCCTCCCTTCGCTTGCGGCGGCGATGGTGCGGCGGGGAAGTGGGCGGGGCAAGCCTGCATGGCAATGCGGGTCAGGCCGGCACCAACTCCTCCCACGCCGGCACCGGCCTTTCCTCCACCGGCACCAGCC
>JAEWCI010000035.1 GCA_023390705.1 Pseudomonadota bacterium | reverse complement strand
TTCCAGGCTCGGGGCCCGCAGGAGCCGGGCAAAGGGTGGCGCCGCCTCCATCCTGGCGGCCTCCAGCGTTCGCCGCAGGGACAGCAGGGCGTGCCTGCGGTTTGCCACGGCGCTCACGCCCATGGCTGGCCGGGCCAGGTCGCATTGCCAGTAGCGGTCGAAGACCGCCATGGCATCGGCAGTGGCATCGCCGGCGATCACCAGGTCGAGGTCGCGGAAATTCACGCCATCGGCGGCATCGAAATACTCGTCGCCCAGGTTTCGCCCGCCGCCCACCGCGATGCAGCCATCGGTGATCCACAGCTTGTTGTGCATGCGGCGGCTCAGGTGCCAGCCGCCCAGCAGCATTTCCAGCACGAAGCCGAGCCAGCCGAGGGCCCGCCAGCTCGTGCCGTTGAACAGCCGCACCTCGATACGCGGGTGGCAGTCGAGCGCGGTCAGGATGCGGTCGTGGCCCATGGCAAAGGCGGCATCCAGCAGCAGCCGCACCCGCACGCCGCGGTCCGCCGCCGCCAGGATCTCGCCTGCCAGCAGCCGGGCCGTGACGTCGCCCTGCCAGAGATAATATTGCAGATCCAGGCTGCGGCTGGCCTTGCGGGCCATGGCGACACGCAGCCCGAAGGCGTCCAGCCCGTCGGCCAGCAGGGCGGCGCCGCTGCGGCTGTCGATCCGCCGTAGCAGCCCTGCTACCGCGTCATTCACCGCGCCCTTGCCGGTTTCCTCGGGCTGGCAGGCGCCGGCCGGGGCGACAAGCTCGGCTGGGGCTTCGGGCCGCGGGTCCGGCCCCTTGGCCGGCATCAGTACATCCTGCCGATCGGGCATGGACCTCTCCGATGTCGAGCAGGCTCGACATCATGTCCAAGCGAATGAAGGGCCTTCGGGTTCAGGGCCGGGGCCGGGGATGCCGGCCACGATATGGTCAGGCTGCCCGGTTCAGCGGAACCGCATCGGCGGCATCCGTCCGCAGGGTGACCCAGGCCTTGAGCGGCAGATGGTCGGAAGCGACCCGCGCCAGCCTGCTGTCATGCACCTCCACCTCGCCCAGTTGCAGTTGCGGGCAGCCGAGGATGCGGTCCAGCGCCAGGACAGGCACGCGTGAAGGGAAGCTGGGCGGGCCCAGGACAACCTGGCCGAACAGCGGTTCCAGCGCCCGAAGGGCGGAGCGTGGGCCGGGGCGCCACTCGTTCAGGTCGCCCATCATCAGGGTCGGCATCGGCGCCCCTTTGGCGACCGCCGACAGGATGGCCGCGGCCTGGCGGGTGCGGCAGCGCCGCAGCAGGCCGAAATGGGCTGCGACGACGCGCAGTGGCGCGCCGATATGCGGCAATTCCAGTTCGGCCAGGACGGCGCCGCGGGGTTCCGCGCCCGGCAGCGCCAGCCGGCGCAGCCGCGCCGCGGTGCCGCGCCGGACCAGCAGCGCATTGCCGTGCCAGCCAAGCCCGTCCGGCAATTCGGAGACCGGAAGCGGCACCAGGTCCGTCTCGCGTTCGATCGCCGTGGTATCGAGCAGGCCGACGCGGCGGCCGAAACGGCGGTCCACTTCCTGCAATGCGACCACATCGGCGCCAAGCTCCGCCACCACGGCGATGATGCGCGCGGGGTCGAATTTGCCGTCCGTGCCGACGCATTTATGGACATTGTAGGAGGCGACGCGAAGCGCGCCCTGGTCCACATCGGCCTGAAAGGCAGGCTTCGGCCGCGTTCCTCCGTTCCGCGCCTCGCGCAGCAGGCTGCGCACAACCTCGGCGGTGCTGCGGAACCGGGGAGAGGGGCTGTCTTGGTCGGGAAGCGCGCCAGTGCGCAACAGACTAAGTTGCTGCAGGATCATCCGTCGGCCGGGCAGAGGATTCGCCGCAAGCCGCGGCATTCTCATCAGGTAGGCGTAAATGGCCGCCATTCCAAGCGGCAACTGCGCCGGGCGACAAAATTGAACGCGCTGGCGCTGCCGTCCCGGGCTTCCCGCCACCGCCGCGCCGCCAGGGCCGCGGTTCTTCGCCGGCCAGGCAGGGCTCAGCCGAAGAAGCGGTTGCGCGGCCGTGCCAGGCCGTAATGCGCCCGCAGGGTCTTCCCCTCATAGTCGCGGCGGAACAGGCCGCGTCGTTGCAGCAGCGGGACCACTTCGGCGGCGAAGACCTCCAGCTGCGATGGCAGGACGGGCGGCATGACATTGAAGCCGTCCGCCGCACCGTTGCGGAACCATTCCTCGATGAGGTTGGCGACCTGCTCCGGCGTGCCGGCCATGGTGTAGTGGCCGCGCGCGCCTGCCAGGCTGTGCAGCAATTGCCGCAGCGTCGGCCGCTCCCGCGCCACCAGCGTGGTGATGACCACGGTCCGGCTGCGCGCCGCCTGAACCGTGTCCGGGTCCGGGAAATCCTCGACCGAAAGCGGCTTGTCGAGCGGCAGGTGGGAGAAGTCATGCCCGCCGAAGCGGCCGGAGAGACGGGCGAGGCCGACGCTGGGATCCGAAAGCTCGTTCAACTCCTGCCACAGCCGCTGCGCCTCCGCCTCGGTGGAGCCGATCACCGCGGAGAGCCCGGGCAGGATCAGCACCTGCTTCGGGTCGCGGCCCGCTGCTGCCACCTGCGCCTTCAGGTCGGCATAGAAGGCGCTGGCGGTGGCCATGTCCACCTGGGCGGTGAAGACCGCCTCGGCATGGCGGGCGGCGAAGGCGCGGCCGGTGTCCGAGGAACCGGCCTGGACGAAGACCGGCCGGCCCTGCGGCGGCCGCTCGATGTTGAGCGGCCCGGCGACGCGATAGTATTTCCCGGCATGGTTGATGGCGCGGACGCGGTCGGCCCTGGCGTAACGGCCGGTTGCCGGGTCGTCGATGATGGCGTCATCCGCCCAACTGTCCCACAGCCCGTTGACGACCTCCATGTACTCCTCGGCCCGGTCGTAGCGCTCGGCATGGCTGAGCGGCTGTTCCAGGCTGTAATTCGCCGCCGCCGCCGCCAGCCAGGAGGTGACGATGTTCCAGCCGATGCGCCCGTTGCTGATGTGGTCGAGCGAGGCGAATTGCCGGGCCAGGTTGAACGGCTCGGTATAGGTGGTGGAAGCCGTGGCGATCAGGCCGATCCGGCTGGTTGCGCCGGCCAGCGCCGCAAGCGTGGTCAGCGGTTCCAGCCCGCCGCGGGCGGTATGGGCGATCTCGTCGCCCAGGCTCAGGCTGTCGGCAAGGAAGATGGAATCGAACTTCCCGGCTTCCGCCGTCCGCGCGAGGTCCTGGTAGTAGGCGATGTCGGTCACGGCCAGCCGGGTCGCCGTGGGGTGCCGCCAGGCGGCCTCATGGTGGCCCCGCCCGTTGATGAAAAGATTGAGGTGCAGCATCCCGGTCATGGTGTCTCTCCCTCGGGTGGCTTCGCGGCCCGGAACCCGGGCGCCGCCGGTCGCGCGGCATGATCGCCCGATACCGTACCCCTGGGAAGCCGCTTCTGCGCCGGGTGGGCTTGCCGCTTCCGGCGTGGCGGGACAGTATTTCCGCAAGGAACTGGCCCCTAGGGAGAGAGACTCCATGGACCTGCGATTTACCCCTGAGGAGGTCGCCTTCCGCGAGGAAGTGCGCGGCTTCATCCGGGAGAACCTGCCGGCCGAAATCCGCGAAAGGCTGCGGCTGGGCTACCCGCCGCGCAAGCAGGACACCATCACCTGGATGCGTATCCTGAACCAGCGCGGCTGGGCGGCCTATTCCTGGCCGAAGGAATGGGGCGGACCGGGCTGGAACAGCATCCAGAAGATGATTTTCCAGGAAGAGAATTTCATGGCGCCCGCGCCGGAGCTTCTCTCCTTCAACATTACCATGTTGGGCCCGGTGCTGATCCAGTTCGGCACCCAGGCGCAGAAGGAACGCTTCCTGCCGCGTGCCCGCAACCTGGACGACTGGTGGTGCCAGGGCTTCTCCGAACCTGGCGCCGGCTCCGACCTCGCCAGCCTGAAGACCAGGGCGGTGAAGCAGGGCGACCATTATATCGTGAACGGCCAGAAGATCTGGACCTCCACGGCCCACAACGCGGACTGGATCTTCCTGCTGGTGCGCACCGATCCCTCCGCGCCCAAGCCGCAGCAGGGCATCTCCTTCCTGCTGGTGGACAAGAGCACGCCGGGCATCGAGGTGCGGCCGATCATCTCGATCGACGGCAGCCACCACCTGAACGAGGTGTTCTTCACCGATGTGAAGGTGCCGGTGGAGAGCCTGGTCGGCCAGGAGAACAAGGGCTGGAGCGTTGCCAAATACCTGCTCGGCAACGAACGCACCGGCATTGCCCGGCTCGGCAAGTCCAAGGACCGCGTGCGCTTCGCCAAGGACATCGCCCGCGAGGTGCGGATGAACGGCAAGCCGCTGATCGAGGACCGCAGCTTCCGCGCCCGGGTCGCGCAGCTCGAAGTGGACATGAAGGCGCTGGAGATCACCCAGCTTCGCGTTCTCTCGGCCTATGACAAGGCGAAGGATGGCAGGCCGGACCCGCTCTCCTCGGTGCTGAAGATCAAGGGCACCGAATTGCTGCAAGGCACTTCGGAACTGGTGATGGATGTCGGCGGGCCGCAGGCCATGCCGGTCTGGCAGCAGGAACTGGCGGCGCTGGCCAATGAACCGGCGATCGGGCCGGAATGGGCGCCGCAGATGGCACCCGCCTATCTGATGCTGCGCGCCGCCTCGATCTACGGCGGCACCAATGAGATCCAGAAGAACATCCTGAACAAAGCGGTGTTGGGGCTGTAATGGACTTCGACCTTACCGACGACCAGCGCATGCTGACGGAGAGCGTCAGCCGCCTGCTATCCGACCAGTACAGCTTCGAGCAGCGCAAGGCGCTGCTCAAGGCCGCCCCGGGCTGGAGCGAGCCGCTCTGGTCGCGCTATGCCGAACTCGGCCTGCTGGGCCTGCCTTTCCCTGAGGAATACGGCGGGTTCGGCGGTGGCTCGGTTGATGTGATGCTGGTGATGCAGGCCTTCGGCCGGCACCTGGTGCTGGAACCCTTCCTGGCCACCGTGGTGCTGGGCGGCGGCGCGCTGAAGCTGGCCGGGACCGAGGCGCAGAAAAGCGAGCTCATTCCGGCCATCGCCGCCGGCGAGTTGAAGCTGGGTTTCGCGCATTACGAGCGCCAGGCGCGCTACGACATGACGGACATCCTGACCACGGCCAAGCCGAAGGGCGACGGCTTCGTGCTGGATGGCGCCAAGAGCGTGGTGCTGCACGGCGACACGGCCGACAAGCTGATCGTCAGCGCCCGCACCGCCGGTGGCCGTGACGACGCCAATGGCCTGACCCTGTTCCTGGTGGACGCCAAGGCCGAGGGCGTGGCCCGCCGCGGCTACACGCTGCGCGACGGCAGCCGCGCCGCGGAGCTTTCACTCTCCGGCGTGCAGGTCTCGCGCGAGGACATGCTGGGCGAGAAGGACAACGCCCTGCCGGTGATCCGCCGCGTGGTGGAGGCCGGCATCGCCGCCACTTCCTCCGAGGTGGTCGGTGCCATGGAAGCCATGCAGGCGATGACGCTGGACTACCTGAAGACCCGCCAGCAATTCGGCCGGCCGATCGGCGAGAACCAGGCACTGCAGCACCGTATGGCGGAAATGCTGGTGGCGATGGAGCAGGGCCGTTCCATGGCCATGCTTGCCTCCATGATGGTGGAGGAGGAGGACGCCGCGGAGCGCGAGCGGAACATCTCCATGGCCAAGGTAGGCGTCGGCCAGTCCGGGCGCTTCGTCTCGCAGAACGCCGTGCAACTGCATGGCGGCATCGGCATGACGGAGGAATACATGGTGGGCCACTACTTCCGCCGCGTGATGGTGGCGGAACATATGTTCGGCGACACCGCCTATCACCTGGACAAGCTGGCCGACCAGGTGCAGTGATGCCGTGCCGCCGGCCGGGGCAGCGACCCCGGCCGGTGCTGCGGATCAGGCGGCGCTGACTTCCACGCCGGTATCGTTGTAGCAGGCCCCTTCCGCCAGGTCGGCGCGCGAGCTGGCGGAAACCAGGGCGCTGATGGTCTGCCCCGTCGGGCTGGTCGCCAGCCAGGCACCCTTTTCCGAAGCCACCACGCCGCGGGGCACCGCCGTGCCGATGCGCAGCGTCAGCACCACCTCGCCCAGCGCGTTCCATACCCGCACGGGCATGGCGTCCCGCAGACCGCGTGCTACGGCGTCCTCCGGATGCATCAGCAGGGCAGGTGCCTCCCCCGGCGCGCCCCCGGCGCCGAGCAGGGTGGAGGAGATTCGCTTGTCCGAGGCGGGCGAGATCAGCATCAGCGGGAAATTGTCGTCGCGCGGACGGAAGGCGGGCAGCCGCGCCTCTGCGCCCCAGCGTTGCGCCAGCGTGTCCGAGGCCAACTCCACTTTGCCGGAAGGCGTTGCCGGCATCACCGTATCGAACAGCGCCAGCGGGCGGCCATCCGGGGTCGCCATGCGCAGCGCCGCGGCCACTGGCAAGGCGCTGGGGCGGGTGCCGCCGAGCCTGGGGTCTGTGGCATCCAGCGCCTCATCCATCAGTGTCGCATCATCCGCAGTGAAGCAGGGCTCGTCGAAGCCGAAGCGGGCGGCGAGGCGGCGGAAGATCTCGGTGTTCGGCAGAGCCTCGCCCGGCGGCGGCAGCACGGGTTCCGCCCGCTGCAGCCAGTGATGGCCATAGGCGCCATAGAGGTCGTGACATTCGAAGGCGCTCGCCGCCGGCAGCACGACGTCGCAGTAGCGCATGCTCTCGGTCATCGTGACCTCGATGCCGATGGTGAACACCTCCTCCCGCAGCAGGCCGCGCTTCAGCCGGCTCTGGTCCGGATGCACCACGACCGGGTTGTGGTTGTAGATGAACAGGGCGCGCAGCGGCGGGTCCAGGTCGTCCGCTTCCAGGTGGCGGCCGGCATCGAGGATGTTCAGCGTGCGGGTACCGGGCGGCAGCAGGTCCGGTCGTGTCAGCCTTGCAAGGCTCTTCGGAAAAGCGTTGCCGGCACCCAGGACTATCCCGCTGCGCGCATCCAGCCTGCCGAGCAGGGCGGGGAGGGCGATGGCGGCACGGATGCCGCTGCCGCCGTTGCGGCCGCGCTCCAGCCCGTTGCCGGGGGCCATCACCAGCGGCTCGGCTTCCGCCATCCAGCGGGCGAGGGTGCGGATAGCGTCCTCCGGCACCGCACAGGCAGCAGCGGCGCGCTTCACCGGCCAGGCGGCGGCGCTGGCCATGTATTCGGCATAGCCCGCGACATGGCGGGTGATGAAGGCTTGGTCATGGGCGCCCAGGCGTGCCAGTTCCGCCGCCAGGGCGAATCCGAGCAGCACATCCGTGCCCGGAAGCGGTGCCAGGTGCAGGTCGGCCTGCTCGGCGATCTTGGTGCGCAGCGGATCTATTACCGCCAGCCGGCCACCCTGGCGCCGCGCCTGGCTGACCTGCCGCACCAGGTGCAGGTTGGTGACGGTGGCATTGTTGCCCCAGAGGATGTTGAGCTTCGCACTGCCCGCAGCCTCCGGCCCGATGCCAGGCACCGCGCCATAGGTGCCGGCCCAGGCCTCGCTGCGCACCCCGCCGCACATGGCGCGGCGGTACAACTGGCTGGCGCCCAGCCGGTGGAAGAAGCGCAGGGACATGCTGTCGCCCGCCAGCATGCCGTGCGGCCCGGCATAGTTCAGCGGCATCACCGCCTGCGGGCCCCAGCGCTCCACCAGGGCGCTCACCCGCCGGTGGATCAGGTCCAGCGCCTCATTCCAGCCGATCCTGCGGAACGCACCGCTGCCGCGCGGGCCGCTGCGTGCCAGCGGATGCAGCAGACGGCCCGGCCCATGGACGAAATCGGTGGTGTGATGCGCGACCTTGTTGCAGATCACGCCGGCGGTATAGCCCAGAGCCCCGGAACCCCGGACCTTGGCGATCCGGCCATCCGTCAGCGTGACGGCAAGGCTGCAGGTGTCCGGGCAGTCCAGGGTGCAGACGCTGAGGCGTTCCATCATCGTCATCATCAAATTCCCGCATTCGGGCCCGGCCGGGCCTGAGCGGCAAAGCTAGCACGACTTGCGCCGGCAGATGCCAGCAAGCACGCGGGGCAGGCGGGAGTGGCCGGGCATCTGTGTGCTTGACACCATGCCTCTTTCCGCCGAAGGCTGACCCTCAAGAAGCAACTAATGCGTCCAGGACTTGGCCGGTTCGGCCTCTGGCCTGTCGCTCGGGAGGGCTACCCAATGAAGTGCCGATCGCCTCACCGGCAATCCCGTGGCCGGCGCCTTGCGCGTCGCCACGCCGCACCGTCGCCTCTGGCATCCTGACCCACGGCAGGACGGCCTGGTCGGCGGACGCCCGTGCCATGGGCAGCGCCCGACCTTCGCCTGAGACTGTTCGGGGAGGCAGGGTAGGGAAGAGAAGATGCTCTCCTATGTGACGCGGCGTTTTTTATTGATGGTGCTGACGTTGTTTGGGATGTCGGTGCTGGTGTTTGTGTTGTTGCGGTTGATGCCGGGCAATGTGGCGGACATTTTGTTTGATGCGGGTGGCTTCATTGATCCGGAGGAGCGGGCGCGGATTGAGGCGGAGCTTGGGCTGAACCTGCCGATCGTGCAGCAGTATGT
>JAEWCI010000024.1 GCA_023390705.1 Pseudomonadota bacterium | reverse complement strand
GTAGAGCGCGCTGCCGATACCGAAGCCGGCCGCCCCGGCGGCGCGCCAGGCGGGAATGCTGGCCGCGTCCATGCCGCCCACCGGCAGCACCGGCAGCCCCGGCGGCAGCACCGCGCGCAGCGATTTCAGCACGGCGGGGGAGGCGGCCTCGGCCGGGAACAGCTTCAGCCCGTCCGCCCCGGCATGGATCTGGGCGAAGGCCTCGCCGGGCGTGAAGAAGCCGGGCAGGGCGATCAGCCCGGCCGATTTGGCGGCGCGCACCAGGGCCGGGTCGGCATGTGGCGTCACCATCAGTTTCCCGCCGGCCGCCGCAAGCTGCGCCACGGCCTCGGCGGACAGCACCGTGCCGGCGCCGACCAGGGCGCGGTCGCCGAAGCGGGCGGCCAGCAGGCGGATGCTCTCGAAGGGCCGCGGCGAGTTCAGCGGCACTTCCAGGATGGCGATGCCGGCCTCCACCAGCGCCTCGCCCACCGCCTCGGCTTCCTCCGGCTTCAGCCCGCGCAGGATGGCGACCAGCGGGCAGCGCGCCAGCCATTCGGTCAGGGTTGTCCCGTCACTCGTCATCGCAGCGTCCTTCCGATCAGCACCAGGCCATGCGCCGCCATGTCCGGGTCGTGGTCCTGGTGGGGAATGCCGAGCAGGTCGAAGGCCCGGCCATAGGCCGCCAGCAGCGCTTCCGAGGCCATGAGCTGCACCGGCCCCTTGGCCGCGGCGCCGGCCAGCGCGGCGCGGATCTCGTGCCCGATCAGCAGGCCGGAGAGGTAGGATTCGGTCTCCGCCGGGGCGAGGTCCCCCATCAGCCCCAGCGTGCGGGTGCCGAACAGGTGGTGCAGCAGCCCGCCGGGCTCCCCGCCGCGGGCGACGCCGCGGGCGAAGGCGGCATCGCCGGCGCCGTCCGGCGCGGCCATCCGGCCGAGGATGCTGTGTTCCAGCAGCACGGCCCGCGTCTCGCCCGTCATGTGGGTGGTGAAGGAGAGCACGCGGCCGCGGCCGACCCGCACCCATTTGCTGTGCGTGCCGGGCAGGCAGACCAGAGATTCCGCCGGGCCGAGCCGTTCCAGCAGGGCGACCAGCTTGGTCTCCTCGCCGCGCATCACGTCCGGCACGCCGGCGGCGTCGCGCGCGGTGAGGCCGGGCACCAGCAGGCAGCGCGCGCCCTCGAAGGGCAGATGTGTGAGGGTGGCGGCGATCTCCGCCAGCCCGGCGGGGCAGGGGAGATAGGGCGCCTCCCGCCAGCCCTGGCGGCTGCCGACCATGCCGCAGAGCAGCACCAGGCTTTCGCCCGCTTCCAGCCAGGGCCCGATCTCCCGCCGCAGTACCACGGGGAATTGCCCTTCCGGCACTTCCAGGATGCCCTGTTCCGTCTCGCGGCGTTCCAGGACGGCGCCATCGGGGCCGAAGCGATAGGCGCGGAAACTGCTGGTGCCCCAGTCTATGCCGATCATGCCGTCCCTCCTGCGCGATCCGCCGCCCCGTCACAACGCAAAGCCGCGCCAGAGCGGTTCCATCTTGCTTGCACTCGCTGAACCCGCTCCAGCCTCTTGTTTTGTTGCATTTTCCGGATCGTCGGCTGGTTCCGGCCCGCTTGGAAATGCCCTAGCCGTTCCCGCTTGCGTGGCGAAACCGGCGCGGCCGACACTGCCGCTTCCATCCGGGAGGGAAGGCATGGGTCAGGGTCAGGGCAAGGTCGCGCTGGTCACCGGCGCGGCCATGGGCATCGGCGCCGCCTGCGCCGCGGCGCTGGCGCGGGAGGGGGCTAGGGTGGTGCTCACCGACCTCGACGGGGCGCGTGGCGAGGCCGGCGCCGCCGCCATCCGCGCGGCGGGCGGGGAGGCCATCTTCCTGCATCAGGACGTGGCCGAGGAAGCCCGCTGGCCGGAGGTGATCGGCGAGGCCGAGCGCGCCTTCGGCCGGCTGGACGTGCTGGTGGCCAATGCCGGCATCGCCATCATCGCCCCGGTCTGGGAGATGACGCTGGCCGACTGGCGCCGGCAGACCGCGGTGAACCTGGACGGCGTCTTCCTTGCCGCCAAGCACGCCATCCCGGCCATGCGGCGGGCCGGCGGCGGCAGCATCGTCATGCTCTCCTCCATCGCCGGGCTGCGCGGCTCGGCGGGGCTGGCCGGCTATTCCGCCACCAAGGGGGCGGTGCGGCTCTTCGCCAAATCCGTGGCGATGGAGGTGGCGCGGGAGGGCATACGGGTGAACTCCGTCCATCCCGGCATCATCGAAACGGCGATCTGGGAAAAGATGCCTGCCGCCGCGGAGAACCGGCGGCGCAACGCGCCCATCGACCCGCAGGGGCTGGTGGCGACCATCCCGGTCGGCGAACTGGGCCAGCCCGGGGACATCGCCGCGGGCGTCGTCTTCCTCGCCTCCGATGCCTCCCGCCACATGACGGGTTCGGAACTGGTGATCGATGGTGGCCTCACCGCCGGGCGGGCGGGCGACCTGACCGAGCGGTAGGAGGCGGCACGGGTGGCGGTTGACCGCCGCCGCCACCGGTTCCAGGCTCTCCCACAAGGAA
>JAEWCI010000548.1 GCA_023390705.1 Pseudomonadota bacterium | reverse complement strand
ACGCCTGGCCAAAGACTATGAACGCCTGCCCAAGACCAGCGAAATGCTGCTCTATGCCGCCATGGCACGCGTGACACTCCGAAGACTGGCCAAACACGCGCACTAAAATTGCTCAACAGCCTCTCAGAGCGGCAGGTTTTTTATTACCCGCTTTTCACGCAGTGCACTTATCCTTCACCCGCAATTGAGGCCGATTGTGAAACCCTCGGGGCCGGCACCGCGAAGCCGCAACCCTGGCGAAGCCGCGCCGCCGGTCGCGGGCACCGCCTCGCCTTTCATCGCGGCGATGGAGGCCGGACCAAACCGAGCCTGACCGACATCGGCCGGAAGGGGTGATTTTCAGGGATCTGCAACAGCTTGGGCCGGTCGCCACGGCCGTAGCCGCGTGGCAGCAGCCGCCGGAGCAAACTCCATTCAGCTTGCTCGCCTGGAGCAAGCTCCGGTCAGGCGGAATCGCCCGAGCGGAGTAATTTACTTCTCCAAGTAAAGGCCTGGAGCATCTGCCACGGGCCAAAGCAGCCGGAAGATACCGTTCAGCGTGACGTCGTGCGGCCCGCACGACGCCATGGCAAAGCCGCCCCGCTGCTGCGGCGCGGCAGCCTCCCCCGGCCGGAGGCGCGATCCACTCGGTCCGCCAACGCCTGTGGTTCGGGCGCCAGGCTTGCCACCGGCTGCTCCGCCTCAATCACCCTCAGGGCCTTGCACGCGGGTCAAGGCTGGTCGCCCGGCCCTGGTCCCGTCACCCCGTCCGCACCAGCCTTACCAGCGCCGCCACATGCTCGGGCGGCGTCACCTTCTCGATGCCGTGGCCGAGGTTGAAGATGAAGGGGCGCCCGCGCATGGCGCCCAGGATGCTGCGCGCCTCGGCCTCCAGCGCCATGCCGCCGGCGACCAGCGCCTGCGGGTCCAGGTTGCCCTGCAAGGCCTGGCCCGGCTGCACCGCCCCCGCTGCCCAGCGCAATTCCATGCTGGTGTCCACGCCCAGGCACTGCACGCCGGTCCGCTGGGCGTATTCCGCCAGCATCGGCCCGGCCAGCCGGGGGAAGCCGATGATCGGGATCTCCGGCCGGGTCTTGCGGATGGCGCGCACCAGCAGCGCCGTCGGCTCGATCACCCAGCGGCGGAATTGCGAAGGCGGCAGCATGCCCGCCCAGCTGTCGAACAGCATCAGCACCTCGGCCCCGGCCTCGGCCTGGGCCAGCAGGTATTCGGTGCTGGCCTCCACCAGGGTGCGGATCAGCCGGCCGAACAGCGCCGGGTCGCGATAGGCCATGCCGCGGGCCGCGGCGAAATCCCGGCTGCCATGGCCTTCCACCATGTAGCAGGCGACGGTGAAGGGACTGCCGGCGAAGCCGATCAGCGCCACCTTGGGCGCATGGGCGTCCAGCGCCCCGCGCACCAGCCGCACCGTCTCGAAGATCGGTGCGGCGCGTTCCGCCACCGCCTCGGGCCGCAGCCCGGCCACCGCCTCGGCATCGCGCAGCGGTTCCAGCACCGGTCCCTCGCCCTCGGCGAAGCGGAGCGGCTGGCCCATGGCCCAGGGGACCATGAGGATGTCGGAAAACAGGATGGCGGCATCCATGCCGAAGCGGCGGATCGGCTGCAGCGTCACCTCGGCCGCCATCTCGGGGTTGGTGCAGAGGGCGATGAAGTCGCCCGCCTCCGCCCGCACTTCCCGGTATTCCGGCAGGTAGCGGCCGGCCTGGCGCATCAGCCACATCGGCGGCGGCCAGACCGGCTCGCCCGCCAGGACGCGCAGCAGGGGTTTCGGCGCCGGGGCCGGCGCGGGGTTATCGCTTTCCATCGGCCATCCCTTCGCAAGAAAACAGGTTTGAAGAAAGGTGGTTGAGTCTTGTTGGGCCTGTGGATAACGGGGAGCCATGCCATCCCGGATTTGTCCACAGCCGCTTCCACGTGAGGATCGGCGCCAAGGGCGTTGATTCCGGGGAAGGAATCCGTACGGTCCCGGAATCCTCGCCCCGGCCGGCCCGGTTTGTCCCGGTGCCACCCGGTTCCGGGGGTTTTCCCCGCAACCTGTCCACCGGCTTGCGGCCATTCGCGGTTTTCCCCGTTATCCCCTGCCATCCACGCTATGCTCCACGGAATGACGCACCGCCCGATCAACCTGCACCTGGTTTCCGACAGCACGGGGGAAACGCTGAACTCCATCGCCCGCGCCACCCTGGCGCGGTTCGAGGAGCACAAGGTGATCCACCACCGCTGGAGCCTCATCCGTTCCCGCCTCCAGCTCGACCGGGTGCTGGAAGGGCTGGAGCACGAGCCGGGGCCGGTGCTCTTCACCCTGGTGGACCGCAGCCTGCGTCATGCGCTGGAGGAGACCTGCGGCCGGCTGGGGGTGCCCTGCCTGTCCGTGCTGGACCAGGTCGTGGACCTGCTGCAGGGCCAGATCGGCGCCCGCGCCAGGGAGAAGCGCGCCGCCCAGCATGTGATGGATGCCGACTACTTCCGCCGGATCGACGCCATGCACTACGTGCTGGCGCATGACGACGGGCAGGGCGTGGCCGGCATTGCCGAGGCCGATGTCTGCCTGGTCGGCGTTTCCCGCAGCAGCAAGACGCCGACCTGCTTCTACCTGGCCAACCGGGGCATCAAGGCGGCCAACGTGCCCATCGTGCCCGGCATGCCGCTGCCGGAGGAATTGCAGCGGCAGCAATGCCCGGTGGTCGGCCTGACCATCGAAACCCATGCGCTGATCGAGATCCGCCGCCACCGGCTGCGGCTGATCGGCGGCCATGGCGTGCGCCAGGACACCAACGACTATGTGGACCCTGAATCCGTGAAGGCCGAGATCCTGGCGGCACGGCGGCTCTGCACCCAGCATGGCTGGCCGGTGATCGACGTGACCCGCCGCAGCATCGAGGAAACCGCGGCCACGGTGCTGCAACTGATGGAAGCCTGGCACGAACGCCGCGGCCGCGCGGCCGAGCATTCGCCGGACGACCCCGCCGCGGCGGTGCTGGGCGGCAAGGGGGCATGATGCAGGGACCCATGATGCAGTCCCCTGCCCCGGCGCTGGTGCTCGCTTCCGGCTCAGCGACGCGCCAGGCCCTGTTGGCGGCTGCCGGCCTGGAATTCGGCGTGCGCGTTGCCGCGGTGGACGAGGCGGCGATCAAGGAATCCGCCCGCGCCGAAGGCATCCCGGCCGGCGACACCGCCCTGCTGCTGGCCCAGGCCAAGGCGCAGCGGGTGGCGCGCCAGGTGCCGGAGGCGCTGGTGATCGGCGCCGACCAATTGCTGGTCTGCCGCGAGGGCGCGGCGGAGCGCTGGTTTGACAAGCCGCCCGACCTCGCCGCCGCCCGCGCCCAATTGCTGGCGCTGCGCGGCCGCAGCCATGAACTGGTGACCGCCACGGTCTGCTGGCGCGGCGGGGAGCAGCTCTGGCAGCACCTGGAAACCCCGGTGCTGACCATGCGGGACTTCTCCGAAGCCTTCCTCGACGCCTATCTGGCGCGGGAGGGGGAACGGGTACTGGGCTCGGTCGGTGCCTACCGGCTGGAAGGCCCGGGGGTGCAGTTGTTCAGCCGCATCCGGGGCGAGCACAGCGCCATCCTCGGCCTGCCGCTGCTGCCGCTGCTCGGCTTCCTGCGCGACCACGGCGTGCTGCGGGGCTGATACCCGGCTCACGAAGTGCCGACCTGCGGCGGGCAAAGCCCGCCAAGCGCGCGGGACCCCACCGCAGCATGCTGCGATGGGAACCCTCGAACGGGCGCCGCGGCCAGTGCCGCGAAGCCAGGCCGGCGGCTGCCGGCGCCGGCGCCGGCGCCTGAGGCATGACATGCGCCAGCATTTCATGAGGCAGGTGTGAGAGGCCGGGTTGGGGCCGGGTCCCGGCACCCGGTCTGGCTGGCCGGAGATCGCCATGGACCGGTGCCAGGGCTGACGGCCGCTGACCGGCGGCGCCCGGGCCGTGGCTGACGGCCACCCATACCCTGACGACCGGCGCCCTGCCGGATGCCGGCTCCCGCTCTCTGCCTGAAGTGGTGGGGTGGTTGGGCGGGCACGGCACACGGCTGCCGGCGGTCACCCTTTCCGTCTGGCACCGGGTGAGGCTGGCAGGTTCATTACGCACTCACGCAAATATTCGCGATTGACGACGGTATATGATTACACAATCTTGTGACAGCACGGCGCCGTGAGGGCGTCCTCGGTCAGGGGTCTCCCATGGGTGCCACGCAATCCGCAGAAAAGTCCGGCCGCCTTGCTCACGCCGCCCCGACGCGCGGCCATCGGGCGCTGACGGCGGAGAATGGCGGGTTGGTGCCCTGGTGCGGCCCCGCGGCCCTGGCCCTCGCCACCGGACTTTCCTACCGCGCCGCGAGCGAGTTGCTGCGCAACACCGCGCCCGGTTGGTATCCGGAAACCGGGCCGATCGTCACCGCCTATTGGCGCGACCTGCTGGCGGCGCTGGAGCAGGCCGGGGTGGAGTATGCGCCCCTCGCCGCGCCGGAGGGGCCGGAGAGCCGGTTGATGGCCTTTGCCCGCGGGCTGGAGCCGGGCTGGTACCTGCTGCGCGTGACCGACCATTTCCTGCTGGTCCGCAGCCATGGCTTCGGCCTGGCCCAGGTGTACGACAACCGCACCAGCGGCCAGGTGCTCGGCGCCCGCACCCATGGCCGGCGCAAGGTGACGCACGCGGTGCAGCTCCTCGGCGGGCCGCTGCTGCTGCCAGCCTGATCAGGCGGCGGCGAGTTCCTCGGGCGTCGCTGCCACGCCACGGCGGCGCAGCAGCCCGGAAAAGCGCGGTGCCGCGGTGACGACGCAGAAGGGAATGGCCAGCAGCAGCCCGCCGGCGAAGGGCAGCGCCCAGACCGCCGCGCCCGGCGCCCAGGCCAGCAGCGGCACGAAGACCACCAGCCCCACCAGCGTATGCGGCCAGAGCAGCCTTGCGGCATCGGCCCAGGCGACGCCGCGTTCCGCCCGGTTCTGCGGGGCCCAGCCCATGCGCAGCCCGAAGGGCAGGGCGAGCAGGAACAGCGTCTTGTTCAGCGTGCTGACCGGGGCGAAGAGCTGGGTGAAGGCCAGTTCCGCCAGCGCGCCGCGCAGGAAGGCCAGCCGCCCGCCATAGCGCGCCGCCAGCCGCTTCTTCAGCAGCACTTCCGCATAGCCCGCCAGCTTGGGGGCAAAAAGCGCGGCCCAGGTCGCGGCCAGGGTCGCCGCCAGCCAGCCGGCCGGCGTCGCCTCCCCGCCGCCGGTCAGCGCGTTGAGCGCGGCGAAGAGCAGGATGCCGGCCCAGAGCGGTTCGCTGAGGAAGAGCAGCATGGCCTGGGCAAGCTGCCAGCGCGCCATCCCCGGCAGGTCGGGGCGGAACAGCAGGGCGCCATACTGCATGTTGCCCGCCGCCCAGCGCAGGTCGCGCGCCATGAATTCCGGCAGGGCGGGCGGGTTGGCCTCCAGGCTGCCGTCCTCCTCGGGCAGGCAGCAGACCTTCCAGCCCGCGGCGTGCAGCCGCACCGCCTCCACCTGGTCGTGGCTGAGGATGGGGCTGCCGTCGGGCAGCAATTCCAGCCGGCAATGCCGGCGGAAGGGCTCTATCCGGATGATGGCGTTGTGGCCCCAGTACGGCCCCTGGTCCCCCTGCCACCAGGCCTGGCCGGTGGCCCAGCTTCGCATCCCGGCGCGCATGCCGAACTGGAACAGCCGCGGGAAGGCGGCGCCGGGCCGCCGGCCCCCCCCCAA
>JAEWCI010000514.1 GCA_023390705.1 Pseudomonadota bacterium | reverse complement strand
GCGCCTGGCCGCGGCGCTGGTGGTGGTTTCCTCTACCATCAGCATCGTCGGCTATGCGCTGATGCCCTTCACCGAGGCCGCGGCACTGGGCTTCACCGGCCCGATCATCCTGACCGCATGCGGCGCGCTGCTGCTGCGCGAAAGCATCCCGGCCCGGCGCTGGCTGGCGGTGGGCATCGGCTTCGCCGGCATGCTAGTGATGCTGCGCCCCGGCTCCTCCCTGTTCCGCTGGGAGGCGCTGCTGCCCATCACCGCCGCGCTGACCTATGCGCTGTATCAGGTGGCGGTGCGGCGGCTGCGCGGGGTGGCGGATGGCAACGACGCCATGGTGCAGAGCGCCATCGCCGGGGTGGTGCTGCTCGGCCCGCCCATGCTGCTGCTGTGGCGGCCGGTGGATGGCGCCACTCTGCTGCTGATGCTGGTCTATACCGCGGTGCAGAGCCTGGCGCTGCTGGCCCTGGCGGCTTCGGTGCGGCGGGCGGAGGTCTCGGCCATCGCGCCCTGGCATTACACGCGGCTGGTCTTCGCCCTGCTGATGGACGCCACCCTGTTCGGCCGGCTGCCGCCCTTCGAGGCCATCGCCGGGGCGCTGCTGATCGCCGGCGCCGGGCTGCTGCTGGCGCGGCGGGGGTGGTAGAGAGGAGTTATTTCCTGACCAGGGGGCTGAAAAAGGGCGTGGCCCGGCGGCCACGCCCTATCGAAAAGGCCCGGCTCAGGCCGCCTGCTTCTGCTTGATCAGCCCCTGGCGGACCAGTTCCTCGGCGATCTGCACCGCGTTCAGCGCCGCGCCCTTGCGCAGATTGTCGGCCACGCACCAGAAGGCCAAGCCGTGCGGCACGGTCGGGTCCTTGCGGAGACGGGAGACGTAGGTGGCATCCTCACCCGCCGCCTCGGTCTGGGTGACGTAGCCGCCGTCCTCGCGCTTATCCACCACCTGCACACCGGGGGCCTCGCGCAGCGCCTCCCAGGCCTGCTCCACGGTGATGGGGCTTTCGAATTCCACGTGCACCGCTTCGGCATGGGCGATGAAGACGGGCACGCGGACGCAGGTGGCCACCACCTGGATGTCGGGGTCCAGGATCTTCCTGGTCTCCACCGCCATCTTCCATTCTTCCTTGGTGAACCCGTCATCCATGAATTTGTCGATGTGCGGGATGCAGTTGAAGGCGATGGGCTTGGTGAATTGCTCGGGCGTCGCCGGGTCGTTCACATAGACGGACCGGGTCTGGTTGAACAGCTCGTCCATCGCCTCCTTCCCGGCGCCGGAGACGGACTGGTAGGTGGCGACCACCACCCGCTTGATCCGCGCGATCTCGTGCAGCGGCTTCAGCGCCATCACCATCTGGACGGTGGAGCAATTCGGGTTGGCGATGATGTTGCGCTTGGCGAATTTCTTAAGCGCCTGCGGGTTCACCTCCGGCACCACCAGTGGGATGTCCGGTTCCATCCGGAAATGGCTGGTGTTGTCGATGACGACGCAGCCCGCGGCCGCGGCACGCGGCGCATGCACGGCGGAAACCGAGGCGCCGGGCGAGAACAGGCCGATATCCACGCCCTTGAAGTCGAATTTCTCCAGGTTCTGGACCTTGAGCACGGTTTTCTCGCCGAAGCTGATTTCCTGCCCCGCCGAACGGCCCGAAGCGAGGGCGATGACCTCGCTCACCGGAAAGTTCCGCTCCGCGAGGGTCTTCAGCATCTCGCGCCCCACCGCACCGGTGGCGCCGACGACCGCGACCCTGTAGCCCATGGTTCACTCCTGGAACGAATACTGGCCCGCATGCGCGGGGCCGGCGCCTCTCTAAGGGGCAAGCCGCCCGGGTTCAAGCAAACAGCGTGGCAAGGGGCGGGGCGAAGCCCTGTGCCCGGGGCATGGCAGGTCCGCGCCGGCCCTACCGCAACGCCGCGGCCGCCACCGGCCGGGGCGCCGCGCGGCGCGCTTCCAGCCGGTGCGCGAAGCCGAACAGCACAAGCGCACCGATGCTGATCAGCAGCGGGTCCAGCCAGATCATCTCCCCGGGCAGCAGCCGGAAGGCGGTGGCGGCCCCGTAGGAGAGGAACAGCCCCAGGCAGAACACGGCCAGGCTGTTGCGCCCTGCCGCCGCCAGGGCCTGGCCGAAGCGGCCCCGCATCCAGGGCATCTCCCGCGGCAGCAGGCAGGCCACCAGCCAGGCGCAGGCCAGGGCATGCAGCAGTCGCAGCGGGGCCAGGGCTTCCTTGCCGAACAGCGCCACCGCATCCAGCCCGGGGTCGGGCAGCCAGCCCCGGTCCACCAGCCGCAGCCACAGCCCCGCCAGCAGCATCAGCGCGGCGGCGCCCAGCAGCGCCGGGTGGCACGGCAGCACCGCGCCATGCAGCAGCCGCCGGCGCCCGGCCCAGACGCCCAGCAGGAACAGCAACTGCCAGGAGAGGGGATTGAAGGCGATGCCGGTGCCGCCCAGCGAGGGCGGCTCCAGCCCCCAAAGCTGCACCGCCAGATAGAGCCCGATGGGCAGGGCCAGCGCCGCATCCCCCAGCCGCTGCAGCAGCCAGACGAAGCCGGGGAGCAGCAGCATGCAGCAGATGAAGATGGGCAGGATGCCCATGAAGGCCGGCTGGTACGCCAGGGTGAAGGCCGCCGGCACCGCCACCCAGGGCCGTTCCGCCAGCCAGGACCAGCCCATCCGCGCCACCCCCTCCGGCAATGGCAGGGCCATCGCCGCCCAGAACACCATGGCGGCGAAGGCGAAGAACACCAGCAGATGCGTGCGGTACAGCCGCAGCGTGCGGCGCAGCAGGTCGGCACTTGCCGCGCCCATGCCGTCGCGCAGCAGCTTCAGCGTGAAGACCGAGCCCAGCGCGAAGCCGGAGAGCAGCACAAATTGCTCCGAACTGTCGGAGATGCCCCAGCCCGCATGGATCAGCCAGGCGCCGATGAAGGAACCATAGGCGTGCGAGGCGAAGATCTGCAGTTGCAGCCAGCCGCGCACCACATCCAGGCGCAGGTCGCGCGGCGGGCGCGCGGGGACGGCACTCGGGCGCATGCGCTCGGTCTCCCTGATGGCTCGATGCGGTGGGCGGGGCGGGTTGCCTTGGCGGTTTCGCCGCGTGGATGGCCCCGGTTACGCAGTTGTCTTGCCGCTCCCGTCCGGCCCTGGCAGGTTGCGGGGCAGGGGAAGGGAATGCGCCATGCGATCGGGCGTCGTCAGCCATTGGTGCCGCGGCAGCGGCATGCCCGGGGCGGAAGCCGTAGCAGGGCGCAACAGGCCCCGCCGCCCTGCCTCCCGCACGCTGCCGGAAGCGGCGCGGCCCTCCTCCGTCGAACCCGCTGCCAGGACCGCCATGCCCGAATGCGCCGCCGCCATGCAGGGGGGCGTGTGATGCGCCGCCTGTTCCTCGCCCTTGCCGCCTGCCTGCTGGCGCTGCCCGCCGTGGCGCAGAATGCCGTGACGCTGCCCGACCGGCCGATCCGCATGGTGCTGACCGGCGCCGCCGGCGGCGGTACCGATGCGCCGGCCCGCCTCGTCGCCGGGCTGATCCAGGAAGCGGTCGGCCGCACCGTGGTGGTGGAGCCGATGTCCTCCGGCGGTGGCGTGGTGGCGGTGCAGACCGTGGCGCGCGCCCGGCCGGACGGCAGCACCATCCTCTCCGCCACCAGCGCCATCCTGACCGTGCCGCATGTGGAACCCGGCACGCCCTACCGCGCGCTGCGGGACCTGGTGCCGCTCAGCCAGCTCAATGCCGGCGGCAACATCCTCATCACCAACCTCTCCGTGCCGGCACGCAGCGTTGAGGAATTCGTCGCCTGGGTGAAGGCGCAGCCCGATGGCATCCCCATGGGGAATTTCGGCCATGGTTCCTCCTCCCACCAATTCGCCGCGCTGTTCGGGCTGCAGGCCGGGCTGAACCTGACCCATGTGCCGATCCGTGGCGGGCTGCTGCAGAACGTGCTGGGCGGGCATGTCTGCTGCGCCTTCATCGACACCTCCTCCGCCTCGTCGCAGCTTCGAACCGGCAATATCCGCATCCTGGCCAATACCGGGCCGGGGCGGCTGCCCGCCCTGCCCGGGGTGCCGAGCTTCACCGAACTCGGCTACCGCAATTTCGAGCCGGTGATCTGGCAGGGCTTCTTCGCCCCGGCCGGCACGCCGCG
>JAEWCI010000510.1 GCA_023390705.1 Pseudomonadota bacterium | reverse complement strand
GCGCCTGGCCGGATGACGCTGGCGGCATCGAGGCCGGCAGCGCCGCTGGCGTGGCAGGCCGGGCAGCACCCTGCCGCGGTGCCGTGGCGGGCGTGGCCGCGGGCAGGGCCACCGGTGTGCCGGCTACCGGCGCCACCCCTACGCCGGTTTCGCGTCGCGGCTGGACGAAGATACCGTGCGGCGAACGGCCCACCGCGATGGTTTCCAGCAGCCCATCCCGCGGGTCCACCACGGCGATGCGGGCGATCCAGCGCAGCGTGACCCAGAGCCGCCCATCCGGCGCGAAGGAAATGCAGTCCGGCCCGCCCGGGATGTCCCAGGCCTGGCGCACCGCCAGCGTGTCCGGGTCCAGCACGGTGATGCGGCTGTCCACCCGGCTGTTGACATAGAGAGCCGAGCCGTCCGGCGCCGGGAAGATGGTATGCGCACCACGGCCCACTGCGATGCGGCGCTCCACCCTGCCACCCTCGGGGTCCACCACGGCGACGTAGTCGGAACCCATGATGCCGACCAGCAACCGGCCGCGATGCCAGGTCACCCCGGCGGGCTGGGAGCCGACTTCGGCGCTCCAGACCGGCTTGCGCTCGTTAAGGTCGATCGCCAGCAGCCGCTTCACCCCCTGCAGGGTCACATAGACCATGCGGCTGTCGGGCGAATAGGCGAGGTGGCTGGGCTTGTCCCCCACCCGCAGCCTCTGCAGCAGGGTCAGTGTCGCGGCGTCGTAGATGTCCACCTGGTCGCGGCGCAGGCTGGTGATGACCAGGAAGCGGCCGTCAGGGCTGAAT
This sequence comes from Pseudomonadota bacterium, assembly GCA_023390705.1. GTDB lineage: Bacteria > Pseudomonadota > Alphaproteobacteria > Acetobacterales > Acetobacteraceae > JAEWCI01. Next base: position 12,002 of record JAEWCI010000510.1, on the reverse strand, counting down.
TCCAGATGGTAGGGATTGCTGATCCGCTGCCGCCGCAGAACCTCGGCCGTGTCGGGGTTGATGTACAGGAATTCGTTACCACCGGAATCGGCAACGATCAGCTCCCGCCGGTCCGGCGTCAGCAGCAGGTGGTGCGGCTCCCGCAGCACCGGGATGCGGTGCGTTTCCTCCCGCGTGCGGGAATCCAGCACGGTGATGGAGGCTTCGCCCGAATTCAGCACATAGACCAGGTCGGCCCGCGCCGGGCCAGCCAGCAGAAGGGGCAGAACCAGCGCGGGGAAGGCGCGCCGCATGGTGCTTGGACCCGTATGATTGGCCGTTGCATATGCGGCGGGCTTCGCGGCCTTGGCAAGTTGCCTTCGTGTCATTCCCCTGGCACGGGGCGGAACTCCAGCGCCACGCCGTTCATGCAGAAGCGCTGGCCGGTCGGCTGCGGCCCGTCCGGGAAGACATGGCCGAGATGGCCGCCGCAGCGGGCGCAATGCACCTCCGTGCGGGTCATGAAGAAGCTACGGTCGGTGGTGGTGGCCACCGCGCCTTCCAGCGGCGCCCAGAAGCTGGGCCAGCCGGTGCCGCTTTCATATTTGGTCGAGGCATCGAAGAGCGGCTCCCCACAGCCGGCGCAGGTGAAGGTGCCTGCCCGCTTCTCGGCATTCAGCGGGCTGCTGCCGGGGCGTTCGGTGCCGTGCTGGCGCAGCACGCGGAACTGCTCCGGGGAAAGGGACTGGCGCCATTCGGCCTCGGTCTTCCGCACCGGGAAATCCTCGGCCTGGGACTCGCCGCGCTTGAACAGCATCGCTGCCTCCTTCAGGCCGCCGGCCGGCGCAGCCGGTCGGCGTATTGCTTGCGGAATTTCGCCACCTTGGGGGCGATGATCACCTGGCAATAGCCGCTCCAGGGGGTGCGGGCGAAGTAGTCCTGGTGCTCCGGCTCGCCAGGCCAGAATTCGGTGAAGGGCACCAGCTCGGTCACAAGCGGCGCCGGCCAGAGCTTTGCCGCGGCGATCTCCGCCATCACCTGCTCCGCCACCCGCCGCTGCTCCTGAGAATGGTGGAGGATGATGGAGCGGTACTGCGGCCCGACATCATTGCCCTGACGGTCCCTGGTGGTGGGGTCGTGGATGGTGAAGAAGATGCGCAGCAGGTCCGCGAAGGAGATCACGGCCGGGTCGAATTCCACCTGCACCACCTCGGCATGGCCGGTCCGCTTGCCGCAGACCTGCTCATAGGTCGGGTTGGGCACATGGCCGCCGGCATAGCCGGATTCGACGCGGGTAACGCCGTTGAGGTCGCGGAACACCGCGTCCAGGCACCAGAAGCAGCCGCCGCCCAGGGTGGCCGTCTCGGTCCTGGTGCCCTTGGCCTGCGCGTCATTCATCAGCTTTTCCTCCTGCCCAAGACCCGCAGATGGGGATGGTCCCGGCGCTGCGGGAGAGTTTCGACCGGGATGCAAGATAGTTACGCGCCGGTTCCGCGAGGCGCAGCGAAACCATCGCCATGCTGCACCGCACGAAAGTTTCTAATGCCTTGTTTTTGCGAAATTTTCGCCTTGAAGATGACAGGGGCACCAACCATATTTCGCATATGCGAGATACCCGGGGACCGGACCCGACGCTCAGCGCCGCGGTCCCCGAGAAATAAGGAGCCTCCCATGCTGGCCATCATTCTAAGCATCGTTGTGAGCGGTGTTTCCTTCGCCCTCCTGGCCTGGGGCGCGACCATCCGTGACACCATGGCCCGCGAGGGCATGGAACATGGCGCCGGGTTGATGCCTGCCGGCGCCACCACGGAAGTGGGCTGACCGGGGACGCCATGGGGGAGGGTTCACCCTCCCCCACGCGGCTTGTTACTCCCGCCCATGGCCATGGCAGCCATGGCCAAATGCTCCGACTGGGCAGAGGTTCGGCCAGCCGGGCCAGCATGTGGATCAGCCCGGCGAGACGACCGCCCAGCAAATGGGCCATCGGCAGCGAAAGGCCGGCCAGCGCCCCCTCACGGCCATCCACCGTCACGGCCATCCCAGAATTGGCGCGTCCCGCGCCAGGCTGGCTGGCATGGTGCCCGCCGGGCGCTACTCTGCCGGCTTCGTAAGGAACGAAGATCGGCACCATGGCACGGCTGCATTTCCTCGGCGGGGTCGGCACCGTCACCGGCTCACGCTACCTGCTGGAAGTGGCGGGGCAACACATCCTGCTGGATTGCGGGTTGTTCCAGGGCTTCAAGCAGTTGCGGCTGCGCAACTGGGCGCCCTTCCCGGTTGCCGCCGACCGGATCGAGACAGTCGTGCTGAGCCACGCCCATCTCGACCATTCCGGCTACCTGCCACGGCTGGTCAAGGAAGGCTTCCGCGGCCGGGTGCTGTGCACCGAGGCGACCGCCGACCTCTGCGGCATCCTGCTGCCGGACAGCGGCCACCTGCAGGAGAAGGACGCCGAATTCGCCAACCGCCACGGCTTCTCGAAGCACCATCCCGCCCTGCCGCTCTACACGCGGGAGGAAGCCGAGGCCTCGCTGTCCCGGCTGCACCCCGTCGGCTGGGATGAGGCGCACCAGGTCGCGCCGGGGGTGACCGCGCGCTTCCTGCCGGCCGGCCATATTCTCGGTGCCGCCATCGTGGTGCTGGAATTCGAAGGCAGGCGGCTGGTCCTCTCAGGCGACCTCGGGCGCTCCGGCAATCCCATCATGCGTGAGCCGACGCCGGTGGAACAGGCCGACTGGCTGCTGGTGGAATCCACCTATGGTGACCGGCTGCACGACCCGGCCGACCCGGAGGATGCGCTGGCCGAGGTCATCACCCGCACCGCGAAGCGCGGCGGCACGGTGGTGATCCCGTCCTTCGCGGTGGGCAGGGCGCAGACCCTGCTGTTCCACCTCGCCCGGCTGAAGAAGGCGCGGCGCATCCCGGACCTGCCCATCTTCCTCGACAGCCCGATGGCACTGGACGCCACCGAGCTGTTCTGCCGCCATGCCGGGGAGCACCGGCTTTCCAAGGCCGAGGCACATGCCACCTGCAGCATCGCCCGCCCGGTGCGCAGCGCCGAGGAATCGAAGGCGCTGAATGCCAACAGCTTCCCCAAGGTGATCATCTCGGCCAGCGGCATGGCGACCGGCGGGCGGGTGCTGCACCACCTGAAGCATTACGCGCCGGACCGCCGCAATACCCTGTTGTTCAGCGGCTTCCAGGCCGGCGGCACGCGCGGGGCGAATATCGTCGCGGGTGCGCCAAGCGTGAAGATCCACGGCCATTACGTGCCGATCGAGGCAGAGGTGGCCAACCTCGCGATGCTCTCCGCCCATGCGGACCAGGCGGAGCTGCTGGCCTGGCTGGGGCATTTCCGCAGCCCACCGCGCCACACCTACATCGTGCATGGCGAGCCGCAGGCGGCCGACACGCTGCGGCTGCGCATCGAGGAAAGCCTGCACTGGGCCTGCCATGTCCCGGAACAGGGCGAAACCGCCCTGCTGGAGATGGAGGCAGGTCAGGCGTAGAACTGCCCGACCGCCTCGGCACCGAGCAGATGCCGCCCCACCGCCTCGACATGCGCCGCTGAGGCCTGGAGATGCTGCGACACCGTCATCGCATCGCGGAAGCGCCGCTCGAAAGGCTGGGAATCCAGCGGCCCATGCGCCCCGGTGGCGCGATAGGCGCCCACTGAAACCTCGGTCGCCTCGTTCATCGCATGGGTCGTAGCCAGCCGCAGGCTCAGCCGGTGGGAGAGCGGCAGCTCGTCCTGCTGCGCCGCCTTCCAGCATTCCACCATGGTCTGCAGCCAGTATGCCCGGGCGGCGTGCCAGCGCGCCTCCAGCCCGGCGATGTTCTGCTGCACCGCCTGGTTCTGCGCCAGCGGGTTGATCGCAGCGCGTGAGTTCTTGCCGCGGCAGAGCGCGGTGGCCGCGTCCAGCAGGCTGCGTGCAACGCCGAGCGCGATGCCGGAGAAGCCCGAGGCATAGGCGATGTGGGAGACGAATTTGTAGAGCGGCCCGTTCTCCCGCCGCTCCTCCGGCCGGTCGCGCGCCGGGCATCGGGCGGCCGGCACGAACAGCTCGCGCACCTCATAGGTGTCGCTGCCGGTGCCGCGCAGCCCCAGCACCTGCCAGTCATCGGTGACTGCCGCCTGCCCGCGCGGGAACAGGAAGCTGCGCTCCTCCGGCGTGCCGTCGGGCCGCAGCACGGGCGAGCCGTCCGGCTGGCGCACCAGGCTATGCGCACCCATCCAGGGCACATGGCGGTTGCCGCTGGCGAAGCTCCAGCGCCCGGTGACGAGGTAGCCGCCATCCACCGCCACCACCACGGATCTGTCGTGCCGCGACCCCCAGGCGAGGCCGGTAGCGGGCTGGCCGAACATCTCCCGCGCCGCCTCGCGGTCCATATAGGCGGCGGCGCAGGTGGAGACGTTGGACTGGTTCAGGCACCAGGCGGTGCTGGCATCGGCATAGGCCAGCGCCTCGATCGCCTGGGCGTAGAGAGGCAGCGGGGTCTCCTGCCCGCCGATCGAGCGCGGCAGGAGCAGCCGGTAGAAATCCGCGGCATGCAGGGCCTCGATCACCGCGGGAGAGAGTTCCCGCGTCCGGTCGTGCTGCGGCGCGGCCTCGGCCAGCAGCGGCTGCAGCGCCAGGGCCCGGGCAAGCGCGTCATTGGCGGCATTGGCGCCCTCCGGGCGCCAGATCGGGGTGACGAGGGACAATGGACCTTCCTCCGGCCGGCTGGACGCCGGCGCTGTTATGGGGCGATGGTTGCAAGCGTCGGGGCACGGCTCAAGCCCTTCCGCGCCTGGGAGTGCCGCCAGGGCTTACCGGAAGCGGCCGGCTCGGCTTAAGGTGACGTCAGCAATGCGGGAGGGACGGACCAGGATGGGACAGCGAACGAAACTCGTCCCCGGCTTCGCGGAGGCGGTGGCGGATGTGCCGGACGGGTCGGTCATCGCCTTCGGCGGCTTCGCCATGCCGGGGGTGCCGTTCAACCTCATCAAGGCGCTGGCGGAGCAGGGCGCGAAGCAGCTCACGCTGATCGGCAACACCACCGGCGGCGCCCAGAAGCCGCGCAAGCCGGATATCGCCCTGCTGGTGGAGAACGGCCAGGTGCGCAAGGTGATCTGCGCCTTCACCGCCGCCACCCGCCCGACCGACGTGCTGCCCTTCACGAAATACTACGAGGCCGGCGAGGTGGAGGCCGAGCTGGTGCCGCAGGGAACGCTCGCCGAAAGGCTGCGCGCCGCGGGCTGCGGCATCCCGGCCTTCTACACCCCGGCCGGGGTGGGCACGGAACTGGCCGAAGGCCGCGAGACGCGGGTGTTCAACGGCCGCGAATATCTGCTGGAACACGCCCTGCCGGTGGACTACGCCTTCGTCCGGGCCTGGCGGGCGGATGCGCTGGGCAACCTGCAATTCCGCCTCGCGCAGCGGAACTTCAACCCCATCATGGCCATGGCGGCGCGCATCACCATTGCCGAGGTGGAGGAACCGATCCTGCCGGCGGGTGACATGGACCCCGACCAGATCCACACGCCCAGCATCTTCGTCCACCGGCTGGTGAGCATCCCGCCCGCCCCCGAAGGTATCTGGCCCGCCCGACGGGAGGAACGCGCGCGATGAGCGAGAGCAAGGCGAAGAAGGGCTGGTCCCGCCAGGAGATGGCCGACCGGCTGGCCCGGGAATTCCAGGATGGCTGGCTGGTCAATCTCGGCGTCGGCATCCCGACCCTCTGCTCCAACACCGATATCGGAGAGCGCGAGGTCACCTACCATTCGGAGAACGGCGTCATCGCCTATGGCCCGGTGCTGCCGCCTGGGCAGGAGGACATGCACCTGGTCAATGCCGGCGGCCAGCATGTCTCGGTGAAGCCGGGCACCGCCATCGTCCACCATGCCGACAGCTTCGGCATCATCCGCAGCGGGCGGATCGACGTGACGGTGATGGGCGCCTACGAGGTCTCGGCCCGCGGCGACTTCGCCAATTGGAAGCTGAAGGGCCAGAAGGGCGGTGGCATCGGCGGCGCCATGGACCTGGCGGCCTGTGCCAAGCGGGTCTTCATCATCCTGGAGCACACCACCCGCGAAGGCGCACCACGGCTGATCGCCGACTGCACCCTGCCGGTGACGGCGCGCGGCGTGGTGACGCTGGTGGCGACCAATTACGGGCTCTTCGCGCCCACCGGCGAAGGTTTCCAGGTGAAGGACCTGGCGCCGGGCATCAGCCTCGAGGAAGCGGCCGCCGCCACCGGCGCGCCGCTGTTCCGCTAGGAAGGCGCCATGGCTCTGCACATCGACTACTACGCCTCCCTCAATTCGCCCTGGACGCATCTGGGCGCCGGGCGGATCGAGGCGATGGCGGCTAAGCACGGTGCGTCCCTGCGCATCTTCCCGGTGGATTTCGGCACCATCTTCGCCGGTTCCGGCGGGCTGCCGCTGCCGAAGCGCAGCCCGCAGCGCCAGGCCTACCGGTTGCAGGAGCTGCGGCGTTGGCGCGACCGCCTCGGCATCCCCATCCAGATCCAGCCGAAGCATTTCCCGCACAACGAGGCAGCCGGCGCCGGCTGCGTGATCGCGGTGCGCGAGACGATGGGCGATGCCCCGGCCATCCGGCTGGCGCACCGCATCCTCAAGGCGCTGTGGCAGGAGGAGCAGGACCCCGGCGACCCCGCCACCCTGGCGCGGCTGATCGCCGAATGCGGGCTGGACGCGGCGCGGGTGCAGGCGCTGGGCGCCGAGCCGCGCTGGCAGGAACGCCGCGCCGCAGACACCCAGGCGGCCCTTGCCCGCGGCGTCTTCGGCGCGCCGAGCTATGTCATCGGCGACGAAATCTATTGGGGCCAGGACCGGCTGGAATTCGTCGAGCGCCACCTGGAACGCGGGCACGCCTGAGGGGCCTCGGTCCCCAGGGGTCAGCCCCGGCATCGCCATGCGCGGGCGCCTGCTTTCGGGCTTGACCGGGGGCGACCCGCGCATCCCAGGTCCCTTCGAGAAGGCGTGGCCATGGCCTGGTAGGAATGGCCGGACTTCGCCGGCCACCGCAACGGGAGTACGCCATGCCGGAAGGGTTGATCGGGCAATCGCTGCGCCGGCTTGAGGATGCCCGCTTCCTCACCGGCCACGGCCGCTACGTCGCCGATGCCGACGCCGCGGGGCACTTGCATCTGCATGTGCTGCGCTCGCCGCACGCCCATGCGCTGATCCGCGGTATCGAGACAGCGGCGGCGCTGGCCCTGCCCGGCGTAAGGGCAGTGCTGACCGGCGCGGATGTGCTGGCCGACGGCATCGGCCCCCTGCCCTGCCCCGCCGTGGTGGCGACGGAGGACCCGCTCATTGTCCCGCCGCGCCACGTCCTGGCGGTGGAGCGGGTGCGCCATGTCGGCGAGCCGGTGGCCTGCGTCGTGGCCGAAAGCGCCGCCATCGCCCGCGATGCCGCGGAACTCATCGCGGTGGAGTATGAGGCGCTGCCGGCGCTGGTGGATGCTGCAACGGCGCTCGCACCCGGCGCGCCGCAGCTCTGGCCGCAGGCGCCGGGCAACCGGGCCTTCCTGTTCCGCAAGGGTGACCCGGCGGCAGTGGCGATGGCCTTCGCGCAGGCTGCGCATGTCGTGGAACTGCCGATCTACAACAACCGCGTCCATGCCGCACCGATCGAACCGCGCGCCGCCATCGGCAGCCATGATGCCGCGACCGGCACGCTGCTGCTGGAAGCGACGACGCAGGTGGTGCACGGCATCCGCCGCCAGTTGGCCGAGGCGGTGTTCCGCCTGCCGGAAGCGCGTGTGCAGGTGGCGGCACCGGATGTCGGCGGCGGTTTCGGGCTGAAGAATTTCCTCTTCCCCGAATATGTCCTGGTGCTCTGGGCCGCCCGAAGGCTGGGCCGATCCGTGCGCTGGGTAGGCGATGGCAGCGAGGAATTCCCCGGTGCCGTGCATGCCCGCGACATGCGCGCGGATTGCCGCATGGCGCTGGACGCGGCGGGCCGCATCCTGGCGCTGGATGTCCGCATGGTGGCTGATATGGGCGCCTATTGCTCGCCCAACGGGCCGGGCTGCCCGACCAATTCCTTTTCCACCGCGCTCGGCAGCCTCTACGCCATCCCCGCCATCGCGCTGGAGGTACGAGGCGCCTTCACCAACACCACGCCGGTGGATGCCTATCGCGGCGCCGGCAAGCCGGAAGCGAACTACATCACCGAACGGATGATCGAGGCCGCCGCCCGCCAGATTGGCCTGGCGCCGGAGGAGCTGCGCCGGCGCAATTTCATCCGCCGCTTTCCCCATCGCGGTGCGCTCGGCATGGTGCTGGATACCGGCGACTTCGCCGGCAATCTCGACCGCGCCCTGGCCCTGGCGGACCGTCCCGGCTTCGCCGCCCGCCGCGCCGCTTCCGAAGCGCGCGGCTTCCTGCGCGGCTTCGGCCTTGCCTGCTTCATGGAAACCGCGCGCGGCGCGCCGAATGAGGGCGCCGCCATCCGCTTTGAAGCCGACGGCATGGTGACCCTGACGCTGGGCACCCAGTCCAACGGCCAGGGCCACGAAACAAGCTTCCCGCAGATCGCCGCCGAATTACTCGGCCTGCCGATCGAGCAGTTTCGCTTCGTCCAGGCCGATACAAGGCTGGTGGCGAATGGTCATGGCCATGGCGGCGCGCGCAGCATGCATCAGGGCGGCACCGCGCTGGTGAAGGCGGCGGAGGCGGTGCTGGCCAAGGCCCGTCGCATCGCCGCGCAATTGCTGCAGGCCACGCCGCAGTCGCTCGACTTCGCCGCCGGCCGTTTCTGCCTGCGCGGCACGGCGCATGGCATCGGCCTGCCGGAGATCGCTACCGCGGCGCGCGACCCGGCCAATCTGCCGCCAGGCGAAAGCCCGGGCCTGGACGAGGATGTCTGGAACCTGCTGGACGTCTTCACCTTCCCCAGCGGCTGCCACGTGGCCGAGGTGGAGATCGACCGCGAGACCGGCCAGGTGAGGCTGGACCGCTACCTGGCCGTGGACGACTACGGCCGCGTCATCAACCCCATGCTCACCATCGGCCAGGTGCAGGGTGGGCTGGCCCAGGGCATCGGCCAGGCGCTGCTGGAGGAAGTGGTCTATGACCACGCCTCCGGCCAATTGCTCGCCGGTTCGCTGATGGATTACTGCCTGCCGCGCGCCGCCGACCTGCCGATGCTGCCGGTGGAACTGCGCCCGGTTCCGACGCGCGCCAACCCGCTGGGGGTGAAGGGCGCGGGGCAGGCCGGCTGCATCGGCGCACCGCAGACAGTGATGCATGCCGTGCTGGACGCGCTGGCGCCCTTCGGCGTGCGGCATCTCGACATGCCGGCGACGGCGGAACGGGTCTGGCGTGCGATGCGGCCGCGATAGGCGGCGGGCGAGGCTTGCCGCCCCATTGCGTACCGCGTCTAATCGAGCGCCGCAATCAAGCGCGGCCGGGCGAACCAGCCGCTTCGTGGAGGATCACGCCATGCTGTCCCGCCGCACCCTGCTCGCCGCGCTCGGCGCATCGGCGCTGCCCCTTCCCGCCCTGGCGCAGCAATGGCCGGACAGGCCCATCCGCGTGATCGTGCCCTTCGCGGCCGGCGGGAACACGGATGTGGTCGCCCGCCTCGTCACCCAGCCCATGGCGGAGCGGCTGGGCCGCCCCTTCGTCATCGAGAACCGCGCCGGCGGCGGCGGCAGCCTGGGTGCCGAGATCGCCGCCCGTGCCCAGCCGGATGGCTACACGCTGCTCGCCGGTTCCGGCGGCTCGCTGACAGCCAACCCGGTGCTGCAGGCGCGGCTGCCCTATGACACGCTGCGCGACTTCGCGCCGATCGGGCTGGTGGCGCGCGTGCCGGTGGTGCTGGTGCTCGGGCCGAAGCTGCAGGTGCGGAGCTGGCCGGAATTGCTGGCCCATTCCAAGGCGCATCCCGGCGAGGTGACGGTCGCCAGCCCGGCGGTGGGCAGCACCGCGCATTTCGCGCTGGAACTGCTGAACCACGCCACCGGCGCGGGGCTGCTGCATGTCCCCTATCGCGGCGGCGGCTCCCTGATCTCGGACCTCATCGCCGGCACCTTTGATGCCTCGCTGCTGGAATTCACCACCGCCCTGCCGCTGCACCGAGAGGGCAAGGCGCGCATCATCGCCGTGGCGACGGCACGCCGGACGGAGCAGTTGCCGGATATTCCCACCTTCATCGAAAGCGGCGTGCCGGACTTCACCTCCACCAGCTTCACCTCCCTGCTCGCGCCCGCGCGAACGCCCGAGGACATTATTGGCGCGCTGCGCGGGGCGCTGCTGGCGGCGCTGGCGGACTCGGGTATCCGCCAGCGGCTGAATGGCATGGGCGCCGCGCCGGCCACGCCCGAGGAAGCCTCCCCGGCCGGACTCGCCGCCTATCTGCGGGAGGAACTGGCACGCTACCGCCGGGCGGCGGAACTCGCCGGGCTGAAACCGCAATAGGCGCGGCGCGCGATCAGGCCGCCAGGGCTGCCGTGCCGGCCAGTTCCGTCACCACGGCGGCCACCGCTTCCGGCGCGGCATGATGCAGCATGTGGCCGATCCCGGGCAGCAGCACCAGCCGGCTCTGCGGCAGCAGCTCGTGCAGCCGCTCGGCCTGCCGTGCCTTGACGATGCGGTCGCCCTCACCGGCAATGATCGCTACCGGCAGCCGTAGCCGGCCATAGCGTGGCGCCAGGGCGGCGGCAGTCGGGACCATCCGCGCCGTGTCCCCGGCGCTGGCGCGGATCTGTGAGGGTCGCAATGCCAGAGGCAGCGGGAATTCCGCCTTGAAGCGCGCCGGAACCGGCAGCGGCGCGAAGATGCGGCTGATGAGCTTCGGCGCGATCAGCCGGCCAAGCGGCGGGGCCAGGGTGTAGCGCAGCACATCACCCAGCAGGGGGATGGCCGGCGGCGAGAAGATGGCGACATCCGCCCGCACCGAAGGGAAATAGTAGCCCGCCAGCAGCACCAGGCCGCGGACCGCGCCGGGGTCGCGCAACGCCAGCGAAAGCGCGACCAGCGTTCCCCAGGAATGGCCGAGCAGGATCGGCCGCTCGAAGCCCAGCCTTTCCCATGCCTGGCGCAGTACCGCGGCCTGGGCGGCGGCAGTCCAAGCGCGGCCGCGCGGCCTTTCGCTATGGCCGAAGCCGGGCCGGTCGAGCATCAGCACCCGGTGCCGCCGCGCCAGCAATTGCGGCAGGCCGCTCGCCAGCCATTCCTCCACCATCGCGCCATTGCCGTGCAACAGCACCACGGGCGGACCCCGATGCCCCATCTCCATGGCATGCAGCCGCACGCCATCCACCGTCAGGAAGTGGCCGCGGCCAGGGTTCTCGCGTTCTGCGCGGCGGGCCTGGGCGGCGACGGTCAGGGCGGTGGCACCGGCGGCGAGCAGGGCCAACCCGACGCCGCGGGCGGAGAGACGGAAGGTCATTGCGGCTGCACCCCGGAATGCTGGCGCAGACCCGAATGCTGCGCCGCAGCAGGACAAACCCCTTCACGCCACCGCGGTTCCACCCGCGCCCCTGGACAGCGCGGCCCCATGCTCCGAGCATGCCCACCCGACCCGCCGGAGGAGAGGCATCATGAAGCTCGGCCTGTTCCTGAACACGCAATTCCCCGAAGGCGATTCCCTGCCCGCCCGCCTGCCTGAGCTGGTGGAGCAGGTGCGCGTGGCGCGGCAATCGGGCTTCGCCTCGCTCTGGTTCCCGGACCATTACATCATCGGCCCGGTGCAGATGCCCCAGCCCATGCTGCTGCTCGCCTGGCTGCTGCGCGAGGCAGAGGGCATGATGGTGGGACCGAATATCCGCATCCTGCCTCTCCTGAGCCCGGTTCTGGTGGCCGAGGAAGCGGCGACGCTGGACCTGCTTTCGGGCGGCAATTACGTGCTGGGTGTGGGCCTGGGCTATCGCCAGGCGGAGTTCACCGCCTTCAACGTGCCGCTGGCCGAACGGGCGCCGCGCTTCGCCGAAAGCATCGGGCTGATCCGCCGGCTGTTCACCGAAGCCGGCGTGACTCACCAGGGCCGCTTCTACAGGGTGGAGAACGC
>JAEWCI010000495.1 GCA_023390705.1 Pseudomonadota bacterium | reverse complement strand
CCGCCCAGCACGTAGCTCGGCCGCACCACCACCGGGTAGCCGATGCGCTCGGCCTCCACCACCGCTTCCTCCAGGGTGCGCGCGGTGCCGTTCTGCGGCTGCTTGAGGCCGAGGCCCTTCAGCAATTGCTGGAAGCGCTCGCGGTCCTCGGCGATGTCGATCGCCTCGGCGCTGGTGCCGAGGATGGGGATGCCCGCCTTGTGCAGCGCCTGCGAAAGCTTGAGCGGCGTCTGCCCGCCATACTGCACGATGCAGCCGAGCAGCTCGCCCTTCTCCTGCTCCTTGTGGATCAGGGAGATGACGTCCTCCGCGGTCAGCGGCTCGAAATAGAGCCGGTCGGAGGTGTCGTAGTCCGTGCTGACCGTCTCCGGGTTGCAGTTGACCATGATGGTCTCGAACCCGGCCTCCTTCAGCGCATAGGCCGCATGGACGCAGCAATAGTCGAACTCAATGCCCTGGCCGATCCGGTTCGGCCCGCCGCCCAGGATGACGATCTTCCGCCGGTCCGTCGGCCGGCTCTCGCAGACCGGGGGGCCGAAGCCGCCTTCATAGGTGGAGTACATGTAGGGTGTCTCGGAGGCGAATTCGGCGGCGCAGGTGTCGATGCGCTTGTACACCGGCAGCACGCCCAGCTTCCGGCGCAGCGCCGCCACCTCCGCCTCGCCGCAGCCGGCAAGCTGGCCGAGCCGCCTGTCGGAGAAGCCCATCGCCTTCAGCGCGCGCAGCGCGGTGGCGGATTGCGGCAGGCCCTTCGCCTTCACCCCGGCTTCGGCCTGCACCACCTTCTCGACCTCGCGGATGAACCAGGGATCGAATTTGCAGGCTTCGTGGATTTCCTCCACCGAGACGCCGGCGCGCAGCGCCTGCGCCACCATCAGCACCCGGTCCGGCCGCGGCGTGGCCAGCGAGGCATGGAAGGCCTGGGAGGTGCCGTCGCCCGGCGCCGCCACCTCGTCCAGGCCGGAAAGCCCGGTTTCCAGGCTGCGCAGCCCCTTCTGCAGCGCTTCGTTGAAGCTGCGGCCGATCGCCATCGCCTCGCCCACCGATTTCATGCTGGTGGTCAGCGTGGCCGGGGTGCCGGGGAATTTCTCGAAGGTGAAGCGGGGGATCTTCACCACGACATAGTCGATGGTCGGCTCGAAGCTGGCGGGCGTGACCTTGGTAATGTCGTTCGCCAGCTCGTCCAGCGTGTAGCCCACCGCAAGCTTCGCCGCGACCTTGGCGATGGGGAAGCCGGTGGCCTTGGAAGCCAGCGCGGAGGAACGCGAGACGCGCGGGTTCATCTCGATGATGACCATGCGGCCATCCGCCGGGTTGATGCCGAACTGCACGTTGGAGCCGCCGGTATCCACGCCGATCTCGCGCAGGCAGGCGATGGAGGCGTCGCGCATGCGCTGGTATTCCTTGTCGGTCAGCGTCAGCGCCGGGGCCACCGTCACGCTGTCCCCGGTATGCACGCCCATCGCGTCCAGGTTCTCGATGGAGCAGATGATGATGCAGTTGTCCGCCTGGTCGCGGACCACCTCCATCTCGTACTCCTTCCAGCCGAGCACGCTCTCCTCGATCAGCACTTCCGTGGTGGGGGAGGCATCGAGGCCGGAGGCGACGATCTGCTCGAATTCCTCCTTGTTGTAGGCGATGCCGCCGCCGGTGCCGCCCAGGGTGAAGCTCGGCCGGATGACGCAGGGCAGCTTCACGTATTCCAGCGCCCTGCGTGCTTCCTCCATGGAATGCGCCACTTCGCTGCGCGGGCTCTCGATGCCGATCTTGGTCATGGCATCGCGGAACTTCAGCCGGTCCTCGGCCTTGTCGATCACCTCGGCCTTGGCGCCGATCAGTTCGCAGCCATACTTCTCCAGCACGCCGGCTTCCGCCAGCTTCATGGCGGTGTTCAGCGCGGTCTGCCCGCCCATGGTGGGCAGCACCGCATCCGGGCGTTCCTTGGCGATGATCTTCTCGACGATCTCGGGCGTGATCGGCTCGATATAGGTGGCGTCCGCCAGACCCGGATCGGTCATGATCGTCGCCGGGTTGGAGTTCACCAGGATGACGCGGTAGCCCTCCTGCCGCAGCGCCTTGCAGGCCTGGGCGCCGGAATAGTCGAACTCGCAGGCCTGGCCGATGATGATGGGCCCGGCGCCGATGATGAGGATGGAGTGGATGTCGGTGCGCTTCGGCATGGCTCAGAATTTCCGCGGAACGATGAAAAGGAAGATGCAGGCCAGGGCCTGCAGCAGAAGGCCGGCGAGAAGGGCGCCGATCAGCGCCTCGTCCTCATGGCCGGTACGTTCGAAGAGCAGCGCCCAGGCTGCCGCCACCAGCGACACGGCGCCATAGGCGGAAACCAGGGTCAGCGCGATATGCGCCCCGCGGCCGAGGCCGGCGGCGAGGCGCCAGAACAGCCAGGTGGCCGCGGGGGCGGCCAGCAGCGCGATCAGGGCGCCATGTGCCATGGCATCCAACCCGTACAGCATGATGCTGCTCATGCCCTGCCCTGGCGCCCTGCCGCGAAGAGCAGCAGCGGCAGGATGAGGAGATGCGGCACCAGCCAGAACAGGGTCAGCGGCACCCAGCGCTCCGGCTCCGCCAGGAAGGGCGTGGCGCCGTGCACCGTGGCCGAGAGCGCGAAGGCGGTCCAGGCGGCGCGGCGCGGCGGGTAGAGCCGGCGCAGCGCATGGGCCAGGCCGAACAGCACCAGCCCGGCATAGCCGAGGGCGAAGAGGCCGAGCAGGGGAAGCGGCATGCCACCCATTCAACTGCGCGCCTGCGTTGCCAATTTCACCGCCAGCAGCGCCAGCGCGCCGCCCAGGAGCCAGCGCTGCACCGCCATCCAGAAGGGGCGGCCGGCCAGGAAGCGCGCGACGCCGCCGGCGCCGAGCACCAGCAGCGCGTCGAACAGGGTGCAGACCGCGATCTGCACCGCGCCGAGCACGGCGGCCTGGAGGAAGACATCGCCGCGCGAAGGCTCGATGAAGGGCGGCAGCACCGCCACGTAGAACAGCGCCACCTTCGGGTTCAGCGCGGCCGTGGCGAAGCCCAGGCCGAACAGCCGCAGGCTGCCTTCGCGCGGCAGGGCGCGCGGAGCAAACAGCGGATCGCCGCCGGGCCTCACCAACTGCCAGGCGAGAAAGCCGAGATAGACGGCGCCGCCGATCCGCAGCGCATCCCAGGCATAGGGAATGGCGAGCAGCGCCGCGGTGATGCCCGCTGCCGCCAGCAGCGCGATGACCAGGCTGCCGAACTGGCAGCCGGCCAGCGAAACCACCCCCGCCCGCGTGCCCTGCGCCAGCGAACGCGAGACGAGATAGAGCATGTTCGGCCCCGGCGTCAGCGCCAGGCCGAGCGAGAGCGCGGCGAAGACCACCAGCGTCTCGGCAGCGGGCATCGTCTAGCCGTGGATGCTGAACCCGCCATCCACCGGGATGGCGGTGCCGGTGATGAAGCTGGCGGCGTCGCTGGCGAGAAAGGCGGTGATGCCCTCGAAATCCTCTGGCCGGCCCCAGCGCTTGACCGGCGAGCGGCGCAGCACGTCCTCGTGCAGCGTCGGCATGTCCTGCCGCGCCCTGATGGTCAGAGCAGTGTCGATCCAGCCGGGCAGCAGCACGTTCACGGTGATGCCGTCCGCCGCCCAGGCCACCGCCAGGGATTTCGTCATCTGCACCACCCCGCCCTTGCTGGCGCCGTACGCCACATGGAAGGGCAGGCCGAAGATGGAGAGCATGGAGCCGTTGTTGATGACGCGCCCCGCGCCGGCGGCCTTCAGGTGCGGATAGGCCGCCTGCGCCGCCAGCATGCCGCTGGTGAGGTTGGTGGCGAGGACCTGCTGCCAGTCCTCCAGCCGGTATTCCTCCGGCCGGCGGCGGATGTTCATGCCGGCATTGTTCACCAGGATGTCCAGCCGGCCGAGCTGCGCCACGACGGCATCCACCATGGCCTGCACGGAAGCCGCCTCGGTGATGTCGGCCTGCACGGCGATGGCGCGCGCGCCCAGCGCGGCCAGTTCGGCGACGGCAGCGGCGTTCTTTTCCGCGTTGCGCCCGGCCACGGCCACCGCCGCGCCGGCCTTCGCCAGCCCGCGCGCCATGCCCAGGCCGATGCCGCCATTGCCGCCCGTCACCAGCGCCACGCGGCCCGCCAGGGAGAACATGGCGCTCAGCCCCCCTTGTGCTTCTCGATCAACGCGGTGAAGCGGTGGAAGAGGTAATGGCTGTCGCTCGGCCCCGGATTGGCTTCCGGGTGGTACTGCACGGAGAAGGCCGGCCGGTCCTCGCAGACCAGCCCCTCGTTCGAGCCGTCGAAGAGCGAGACATGGGAGACCCGCACCCCGGCGGGCAGGGTCTTCTCATCCACCGCGAAGCCGTGGTTCTGGCTGGTGATCTCCACCTTGCCGGTGGCGAGGTCCTTCACCGGCTGGTTGGCGCCGCGATGGCCGCGTTCCAGCTTGTAGGTCTTCGCCCCCAGGGCGAGGCCGAGCAGCTGGTGGCCCAGGCAGATGCCGAAGACCGGCAGGCCCTGCTCCAGCACGGCGCGGATCGCCGGCACGGCGTATTCGGCGGTGGCCGCCGGGTCGCCGGGGCCGTTGGAGAGGAAGACGCCGTCCGGCTGATGGCGCAGGATGTCCTCGGCCGTGACGGTGGCCGGCACCACGGTCACGGCGCAGCCGGCGGCGGCCAGGCAGCGCAGGATGTTGCGCTTGGCGCCGTAATCCACCGCGACGACCTTGTATTTCGGTGCTTCCTGGCGGGCATAGCCATGCGGCCAGGACCATTCGGCCTCATCCCAGCCATAGGGCTGGCGGCAGGTGACCTCCTTCGCCAGGTCCATGCCCTCCAGCCCCGGCCAGGCGGCGGCCTGGGCGCGCAGGGCGGCAAGGTCGAAGCGGCCATCGGCCGGGAAGCAGAGCACCCCGTTCGGCGCTCCGCCATCGCGGATGCGGGCGGTCAGGGCACGGGTATCCACCCCGCCGATGCCGGGCACGCCATGCGACTTCAGCCAGTCGTCCAGGTGGCGGGTGGCGCGGTAGTTGGAGGGCTCGGTAAGGTCCTGCTTCACCACCAGACCGCGGGCGGCGGGGGTGACGGCCTCGATATCCTCGGGGTTGGCGCCGACATTGCCGATATGCGGGAAGGTGAAGGTGATGATCTGCCCGGCATAGGAAGGATCGGTCAGGGTTTCCTGGTAGCCGGTCATGCCGGTGTTGAAGCAGACCTCGCCCACGGCGCCGGCGCTGTGCGCCCCGAAGCCGCGGCCCCAGAACAGGGTGCCGTCGCCCAGGACCAGGCAGGCGGTCGCGCCGTCCGGCGCGCGGGAGTCGCCTTTGCCCTCGGGGATCGAATCGCTCGGCTCGGGCTGGGGCATCGGGGTCTCCGCGGGAGGGGCGCCGGGAAGATCGGCGAGGGTAAGGCTGGTCGCGGCCAGGATGGCGGGCCAGTGCTTGGCCGGAATAGCCCGGGCCTGGCGCCATTTCCGCACCGCTTCGGTGCCGATGCCGCAACGCTGGGCCGCGGCCTCCTGTCCGCCCATCAGGGCGATGATGTCTTCGACCGTCCGCATGGCCGCCATATGCGGGAAATTTTTTCCCAGATCAAGATTTTCTCCCGGATTGGGAAGAATTCTCCCGCTGGCGTAGCGGTAGGCCCGGTTCTAGATACCCCGCCCCGAAGGAGACCGACCATGGCCGAAGACCTGCGCTCCCGTTTCACCGCGGCCCTGAAGACCGCCATGCTGGCCAAGGATGCCGCCACCACCTCCACGGTGCGGATGATCATGGCCAAGTTGAAGGAGGCCGACATCAACGCCCGCCCCTCCGGCGTGGAGAAGGTGAGCGACGAGCAGGTGGTGGCGATGCTGCGCGGCATGGTGAAGAGCCGGCGGGAGAGCGTGGAACTCTACCGCCAGGGCAACCGCCCCGAACTGGTGGAGAAGGAGGAGGCCGAGATCCGGGTGATCGAGGGCTTCCTGCCGCAGCAGATGGACGAGGCGGCGATGCGGGCCGCCGTTGACGCGGCGGTGGCCGAGGCGGGCGCCGCCAGCATCAAGGACATGGGCAAGGTCATGGCCGCGCTGAAGGCAAAGCACGCCGCGACGATGGACATGGCCAAGGCCGGGCCGATGGTGAAGGCGGCCCTGGGCGGCTGACGCCAAGGCCGCGAATGCGGCCCGCCCGGCGCCGGGGCCCGGTTGATCGGCCAGGATCAACCGCCTTCGGTCTTGCACCGTCCGTTGCCGGTGCGTGACCGCGGCGCAGGCTGACGCTAAAGAAGGCAGGGTCCATGGCGCTGCCCCCTGCCTTCCTCGATGAATTGCGCGCCCGCACCCCGCTGCCCCAGCTCATCGGGCGGAAGACCCGGCTTGTCCGCAACGGACGGCAGCACAAGGGCTGCTGCCCCTTCCACAATGAGAAGACGCCCAGCTTCTACGTCTATGACGACCATTTCCACTGCTTCGGCTGCGGCGCCCATGGCGATGCCATCAGCTTCCTCATGCGCGCCGAGGGCGCATCCTTCCCGGAAGCGGTGGAGCGCCTGGCCGCCGAGGCCGGCATGGAGGTGCCCAAGCCTTCGCGCGAACAGGCGGTCCGGGAGGCGCGGGCGCGCGACCTGCACGGCGTGCTGGCCGCCGCCGAAGCCCATTACCGCCGGCTCCTCCATGCGCCGGAAGGCAGGGCTGGGCTGGACTACCTCCGCCGCCGCGGGCTGAGCGAGGAAACCATCGCCCGCTTCGGCCTGGGCTGGTCCGGGGAGGGGCGCGGCGCCCTGGCGGCCGCCCTTAAGCCGGAGGGAATCGAGCCGCGCCAGTTGCTGGAAGCCGGGCTGCTGCAGGAACGCGAGGAAGGCAGGCTGGTGGACCTGTTCTTCAACCGCGTGATGTTCCCCATCCGCGACCGGCGCGGCCGCACCATCAGCTTCGGCGGCCGGACCCTGGGCGATGGCCAGCCGAAATACGTGAACGGGCCGGAAACCGCGCTGTTCCAGAAGCGGCGCAGCCTCTACGGCCTGGACCTCGCCCGCGAGGGCGCCTTCCGCGGCGCCGCGGTGGTGGCGGTGGAAGGTTACATGGATGTGATCGCGCTGCACCAGGCGGGCTTCGCCGGCGCCGTCGCGCCGCTCGGCACCGCGCTGACGGCCGAGCAGCTTGAGGAATTATGGCGCCTCTCACCGGAACCTGTCCTGTGCTTCGACGGCGATGCCGCCGGCGCCCGGGCGGCGGCTCGCGCGGCCGAACTGGCCCTGCCGCTGCTCGCCGCCGAGCGGACCCTGAAGCTGGCCACCCTGCCGGCGGGCGAGGACCCGGACACGCTGCTGCTGAAGAAGGGAAAACCGGGCTTCGAGGCGGTGCTGACCGCTGCCCAGCCACTGGGCGAGGCCCTGTACGGCCTGCTTTCCGCCGGGCGGAAGCTGGACACGCCGGAACAACGGGCGGCGCTGCGCCACCGGCTGGAAGCAGCGGCGAAGCAGATTCCGGATCGCGCGCTGTCCGCCGAGTATCGGCGCAGCCTGCTCGATCGTTTCTTTGCTAACGGTCGTCCCGGCAGGAACCGCCGGCCGATCCACGCCGCGCCGGCGCCACGGCCGCCGATAGAAGCCCCCGCGGTGCGGCGCGAACGTGCTCGCGTTTTGTTGGCCATCCTGCTGCGTCACCCGCTGTTGCTGGCGGAAGTGGAAGAACCCTTGGCCGGGCTGGAATTGCCGGAAGGCGAAGCAACGCATTTGCGGCAGGCAATGCTCGACTGGCTGGGCCGGGGCGACTTGCTTGATTCGACCGTGCTGATAGACCACCTCAAGGGGGCTGGTCTGGCCGAGGCGGTTGCCTGGGCCCTACGGTCCGAAGGGTTGCCCGAGGCCGCGCGGGCGGAGGCGCAACCCAAGGAGGCATTGGACGGCTGGTGGCATTTCTTCGGCTTCCTGCGAGGCGAAGCAGCATTGGTCGAGGATCGGGCGGCGGCGGAGCGGGCGCTGGTGGAAACCAACGACCCGCAGGCGCAGCAGAGGCTGATCCGGCTGACCGAGGCGCTGGTTGCGCTGCGTTGCGGCGAGGCGGATGACGGGGCGAGAGCATAGGCTAGAGGTTTCTTCTTCTCGGGCAGGCGGCGGTTTCGGCCGCCCGCGGCGGTGATGGAGCTACGGCATGGCAAGCAAGG
>JAEWCI010000474.1 GCA_023390705.1 Pseudomonadota bacterium | reverse complement strand
CCGCAGGAGCCGCCCGCCTTCATCCCGCCCGGCGCCACCCCGCCGACGCGCTCCGCCTGAACCCTGACGGCTGAACCGGACCACCGTGGCACCGCGCGACCAAGAAGAAGATACGATCGACGACAAGCCCATGCCGTTGATCGACCATTTGCTGGAGCTGCGGCAGCGGCTGCTGTGGTCGGTCATCGCCTTCGTGCTGGCCTTCGCCGTATGCTACTATTTCTCCAGCCAGATCTACGGCTTCCTGGCGCGGCCGCTGGCCGACATCCTGCAGCAGCAGGGCGCCGGAGAGCGGCGGATGATCTTCACCGCCCTGTACGAAGCCTTCTTCACCTATCTGAAGGTGGCCTTCTTCGGCGCCGCCTTCTTCAGTTTCCCGGTCTGGGCGACGCAGCTCTGGCTGTTCGTGGCGCCCGGGCTGTACCGCAGCGAGAAGAAGGCCATCCTCCCCTTCCTGGTGGCCTCGCCCTTCCTTTTCGTGCTGGGCGCGGCGTTGGCCTACTACTTCATCTTCCCGCTCGCTTGGCGCTTCTTCATCAGCTTCGAGACCTCGCCGGAGGCCGGAGGGCTGCCGGTGCAGCTTGAAGCCAAGGTCAGCGAATACCTCTCGCTCGTCATGCACATGATCCTGGCCTTCGGCGTCGCCTTCCAGCTGCCGGTGCTGCTGACGCTGCTCTGCCGCGTCGGCATCCTCAGCGTGGGAGCGCTGCGCAAGGGGCGGCGCTATGCCATCGTCGGCATCTTCGTGGCGGCGGCGATCCTGACGCCGCCGGACGTGATCAGCCAGGTCGGCCTCGCCGTGCCGCTGATCCTGCTCTACGAAATTTCCATCCTGGCGGCGCTGTGGATGACGCCGAAGCCGCCGGCCGATACCACCAAGACCAGCTAGGCAGGCAGGGCGATGCACGACATCCGGGCGGTGCGGGCCGACCCCGCGGCTTTCGACGCGGCGATGGCGCGGCGCGGGCTGGCGCCGCAATCGGCCGCCATCCTGGCGCAGGATGCCGGCCGCCGGGCCGCGCAGCAGGCATTGCAGGAGAAGCAGGCAAGACGCAACGCCCTGGCCAGGGAGATCGGCCAGGGCAAGCGCAACGGCGCAGATACCTCGGCGCTGGAAGCCGAGGCGACGGCGCTGCGCGGCGAGATGGAGGCGCTGGAGGCCGAGGCGCGCGACGCCGACGCCGCCCAGACCGCCCTGCTCGAAGCCCTCCCCAACATCCTGGACGGCGATGTCCCCGAAGGCCGCGACGAGAGCGCCAATATCGTGCTCCACCAGCACGGCACGCCGGAGTCGCTGCACTTCACGCCGATGCAGCATTTCGAACTGGGCGAGGCGCTGGGCCTGATGGATTTCCAGGGCGCCACCAAGCTGGCCGGCGCCCGCTTCACCGTGCTGAAGGGGGCGCTGGCCCGGCTGGAACGCGCCCTCGGCCAGTGGATGCTGACGCTGCACACCGAACAGCACGGCTACACCGAAGCCCAGGTGCCGCTGCTGGTGAACGACGCCACCATGTACGGCACCGGGCAGTTGCCGAAATTCGCCGAGGACCTGTTCCGCACCACCGATGGCCGCTGGCTGATCCCCACCGCCGAGGTGCCGCTGACCAACCTGGTGCGCGACGAGATCCTGGCCGAATCGGCCCTGCCGCTGCGCTTCACCGCGCTTTCGCCCTGCTTCCGCTCGGAGGCCGGCAGCGCGGGGCGGGACACCCGCGGCATGCTGCGCCAGCACCAGTTCAACAAGGTGGAGCTGGTCAGCATCACCCGCCCGGAGGACAGCGCCGCCGAGCATGAGCGCATGACGCAATGCGCCGAGCGGGTGCTGACCGAACTGGGCCTGACTTGGCGGCGGGTCTTCCTCTGCGCCGGCGATACCGGTTTCGGCGCCGCCCGCACCTACGACCTGGAAGTCTGGCTACCGGGCCAGGAGGCCTGGCGGGAGATCTCCTCCTGCTCGAATTGCCGGGACTTCCAGGCACGGCGGATGAACGCCCGCTACCGGCCGGCGGAAGGGAAGGGCAACATCTTCCTGCACACGCTGAACGGCAGCGGCGTGGCGGTCGGCCGGGCGCTGATCGCGGTGATGGAAACCCACCAGCAGGCCGATGGCTCCATCCTGGTGCCGGAGGTGCTGGTGCCCTTCATGGGCGGACTGGGCCGCATCGGCCCGGCCTGACACGGTGTGGTGCCTGACGGGAGCGGAGGCGGCACTGGCCCGTTAGCGTCGCATGGGATGCAACCGTGCCGGCGGCGACCGCCTGGACCTGGACCGACTCTGGGGCGGCACCCCGCCGGACGGCCTGACCCTGTCGGTGCTCGCCTGGTTGTTGCTGCCAGGGGTGATCTTCCTGCTCGGCTGGGCAAAGCCCTGGGCCGGGCTGCTGGCGGCCGGCGCGGGGCTGGCGGCACTGGCGCTGGCACCGGGCTGGCGCGGCAACGGGCGGGCTGAGCGGTGCTGCCTGGCCTCGGCCGCGGACCGCCACGACAGCCCGCCCCGCACGGGTAATGGCCTGCCGACCGGCTGGCGATTGACGCTGCTCTGCCTGACGCTTGGGCTTCTGTGGGCAGCCGGAACCGGGACGCATCACCTGGTCTACAGCACGGCCGATTGGCAGGTCCGGGATGCGGTCCTGCGCGACCTGGCGCTGATCCCCTGGCCGGTCGGCTATGCCGCGGCGCTGCACGGCGCCGATGCTCTGCTGCGGGCGCCACTCGGCTTCTTCCTGCCGGCCGGGCTGTTCGGCCGGCTGGCGGGCATTGAGGCAGCGCAGATCGCGCTCTGGGCCTGGGCGGGGCTGGGTTTGGCGCTGCTGCTCGGGTTGCTGGCGGGGCTGGCGCGGGATTTGGCGCCCACTCGGGCCGGCCGGGCCTTCGCGGTGATGGTGCCGGTCTTCGTTCTGTTCCATGGGCTCGACATCCTGCCTAATGCCTGGCTGGACTGGCAGGCCGGCGCCGGGCTGCTCGGAAGCTGGAACCGTGGCGGCGAGTGGTGGGCGCGGCTTTTCCAGTATGCCGGCCATGTGACAGAATTGCTCTGGGCCCCCAATCACGCCATTGCCGCCTGGCTCACGGCCTTGCTGCTGCTGCGCCATGGCCGCCACCCGGACCTGCCGCGGATGCTGGCGCTGCCGCTGGCCGCCACGGCCTTCTGGAGCCCGGTCGGCACCATCGGCGCCGCGGTGCTGGCGATGGTGGCGGTGCTGGAGCAGGGCTGGGAGGCGGTGCTGGCGGCGGCCAGGGCGCCGGGCAACTGGCTGGCCGCGGTTTTCGCCTTGCCGCTCTGCCTCTATCTGCTGGCGGGGGCGGAAACGGTTCGCCATCAGCCGCTGCTCTCCGCCTGGCCGGTCGGGCTGGCGCTTTCCCGATGGGCGCTGTTCCTGGTTCTGGAGGTGTTGGCCTGGGCGGTGCCCCTCGCGCTGCTGCTGCGCGCCCGGCTGCTGACGGCGGCGGTGGCGGTGCTCTGCCTGCTGCCTGCCTATGTCTTCGGTCCGGGCAACGAAATGACATCGCGCGGTGGCATCGCCCCGCTGGCGGTGCTGGCGGTAGCGGCGGCGGCGGGCCTGCTGGCGCCGGTGCGGAATGCCCGGCAGCGCTGGGCACGGCGGACCCTGATGGCCTGTAGCGTGCTGGCGGTGCTGGGGGCGGTGATGGAGGGCAGCCTGCTGATCGCCCGCCCGGCCTGGCCGGCCAGCCCGGCCTGTTCGGTGCCCGAAGCCGGGCAGCAATCGGTCTTCCAGGATTCGACCGACTGGTCGCACTACCTCGCCCCCTGGCCGGAGGCGACGCTGGTCCCCTGGCTGCGGCCACCCCTGTTGCAGGTGCCGCCGCCATCGGATGAAGGGCTGCGCTGCTGGCCTCGGGGCGGAGCATAGCGCGCAGCGGCGCCGGCGACGCCGCCATGGCGCCGTCAGGGTGAGGGCGAAGGGCCGCTCCGGCGTCGCCGCCTGGCGCTAACGCCGGCGGGTCGCGTGCCGCGCCAGCCCCTGCGGGGTCATGGCCATCGCCGACATCAGGGCCGGTGCCTCGGCCACCTGTTCGAAGCTG
>JAEWCI010000445.1 GCA_023390705.1 Pseudomonadota bacterium | reverse complement strand
ATACTGCGGACATAGTCCACCACATCGGCCTGGCCGGCGATGTAGCCGCCCAGCACGCCGAACCCCTTGGCCAGTGTGCCTTCGATGATGTCCACCCGGTGCGCCACGCCGTCCCGTTCGGCGATGCCGCCGCCGGTGGCGCCGTAGAGGCCGACGGCATGGACCTCGTCCAGGTAGGTCATGGCGCCGTATCTGTCGGCCAGGTCGCAGATCGCGCCGATCGGGGCGATGTCGCCATCCATGGAATAGACGCTTTCGAAGGCGATCAGCTTGGGCGCCTCCGGCGGGGCGGCGCGCAGCTTCGCCTCAAGGTCCTCCAGGTCGTTGTGGCGCCAGATGTGGCGCTGCACGTCCCTGGCGCCGCGCATGCCGGCGATCATGCTGGCGTGGTTCTTCACGTCGCTGAACACATGGAAGCCGGGCAGCGCTTCCAGCAGGGCGGTGAGCGCCGCCTGGTTGGCGATGTAGCCGCTGCCGAAGAGCAGGGCGGCGTCCTTGCCGTGCAGCGCCGCCAGCTCCGCCTCAAGCCCGGTATGCAGGGGCGAGGTGCCGGAGATGTTGCGGGTGCCGCCGGCCCCGGCGCCGTTCTCGGCAATGGCGCGGGCAGCCGCCGCCAGCACCTCGGGGTGGGAGCCCATGCCGAGATAGTCGTTGGAGGACCAGACGGTGACCTCCCGCACGCCTTGCGGCCCATGCCAGCGATAGACCGGGAAGCGGTCGGCCAGCTTCTCCAGCCGGGCGAAGTCGCGGTATCGGCCCTCACGGCGCAGGCCGTTCAGGGTGTCTTGACAATGTGCCAGGAAGGCGGACCGGGTCGTCATCGGGCGGGAATATAACCGCATTGTTTTCCTGGCCAGGGGAGCGGCCGCAACCCAGCGCTGCGGCGGAGGCGCTTCCGGCCAGAGGGAAACCGCCCCGTGGGGCGGCGGCCATGATCCATATCAAGTACCGGGGTCAGCTGGTATCGAATTCCGCGGATCATGGCGCCCTTGCCGGCCGCCGCTACCGGCCGCCGCTACATGACGGCGGCAGCCAGCAGCGCTTCCTGCACCTCCTCGCTCGGCGGCGGCAGGCGCCAGGCCAGCAGCAGCCCGCCAGCGCCGGCCAGCAGGCCGAGCAGCCTGGCGGCGGCTTCGGGATCGCCTGTCAGGGGCAGGACCAGGATGACCGGCGCGGCGGCCAGGAGAGCGGCCATGGTCGTTCTCCCTCCGTCTCAGGCCAGGTTCAGCCGGCGGATCGCCCTGCCGGCGCTGGCGTGGTCCTGGGCCACCCGCTCGCGCACCGCCTCCGGCGAGTGGGGCTGCGGCTGCAGGCCGAAGCGGCGCAGCGCATCGGCCACCGCCGGATCCTCCAGGCTGTCGTTCACCGCGGCATTCAGCCGGGCGACGATGGGTGCCGGGGTGGCGGCCGGGGCGAACAGGCCGAACCAGCCGCCCCGCGGCCAGTCCTCGCCAATCTCGTATTCCAGCAGGTTGCGCAACTCGGGGAAGGCCGGCCAGCGGCTGGCGCCCACGGTTGCCAGGCCGCGCAGCCGCCCGGCTTCGACATGCGGCGCGGTGGCCGGGTCGATGAAGACCTGGCAGTCGCCGCTGACCACGCCCAGCGCCGCCGGGGCGCTGCCGGAATAGGGCACGTGCACCATCTCCGCCCCGATCGCCTCGGCCAGCAGGGCACCGCGCAGATGCCCGGCCGAGCCGATGCCGGCGGAGGCGTAGTTCAGGCTGCCGGGGTGGCGGCGGGCGTGCTGGATCAGCCCGGGCAGGTCATGCACCGGCAGGGCCGGGTTCACCGCCAGCAGGCTCCAGGCCTCGCCGGCGATGCCGACCGGGGCGAAGTCGCGCAGCGGGTCGTAGCCCACCCGGTTGAGGTGCGGCGCGATGGTCAGGTTCCCGGCCGAGGCATTCAGCAGCGTCAGGCCATCGGGGCGGGATTCCGCCACATGCCGTGCCCCAAGGGCACCGCCGGCGCCGGGCCGGTTGTCCACGATGACCGTGGTGTCCAGGCGCGGGGCCAGGGGCCGGGCCAGGGTGCGGGCGACATTGTCGTTGGTCGCGCCCGGCGGGAAGGGGCTGACCAGGCGGAGGGGGCGGTCGCTGGCGGCATGGGCGATGGCCGGCATGGCCAGGCCGGCGGCCAGCAACAGGCGGCGACGCGGCATCATCACGGCGCACCCCCTGCCAGGTTCAGCAGGCCGGAAAGGGTCAGCAGGGCGAAGAGCGCGGCGCCCACCAGCAGGCCGTTCAGCAGGTCTCGTGCGGGCAGGCGCGACAAGAGGCGCGCCGCACCGGGCGGCTTGGGATAGGACATGGGGAAAACCTTGGGGATCGAGGCGGAGCAATGGGCTGGGCAGGCGCGCGTGGCGCCACGGCATCAGTCCCGACAGCGGCCCCGCTGATCGAAAGCGGGAGTCAGGGGAACGGCATTCGCGTGCAGCATGACAACTCCGTTCAGGCAGCGGCAGCGATATATACGATTGAAAATCGCATAACAACGCAATTCTCACATTATTCTTGCTGAAATCCGTGTGCCGTTTTCCGTGGTCCCTGCGGGCCCACTCGCATAGCTACGCTTCTGGCTACGCTTAATAACTTTGATAAATGGTGCAATATGCGGCCCGGCCTCCGGCGCCAGCCGCCCCGATCCCAAACGCCGGATCACCTTCGACCTTTTCGCCCCCGCCACGCTGCGCCATGTTCCGGCTCAAGCTCTGGACACTGGGAGAACTCCATGACTGGCCTTTCGCGGCGCGCCACGCTCGCCCTGCCCCTCGCGGCCGTACCGCTGCTGAACCGCCCGGGGCTGGCCCAGGCCGGCTGGCGGCCGACGCAGCAGATGCGCATCATCGTCCCGGCGGCGCCGGGCGGCACCGCGGACATCTCCGCCCGGCTGCTGGCGCCCTGGCTGCAAAGCCATTTCGGCCAGACCTGCGTGGTGGAGAACCGCTCCGGCGCCGGCGGCACCATCGGCACCATGGAAGTCGTGCGGGCGGCGCCGGACGGCCACACCATGCTGCTGGGCAATATCGGCCCCCAGTCCATCGCCTATTCGCTGTTCCGCGGCCTGCAGTACCGGCCGGACAGCCTGCTGGCGGTCTCCGGCACGGTGCGCGGGCCCAATGTGCTGGTGGTCCACCCCTCGGTCCCGGCCAACACGGTGCCGGAACTGGTGGCCTATCTGAAGCAGAATCCCGGCAGGATCAGCTATGGCAGCCCCGGCGTGGGGCAGAGCCCGCACCTGACCGGCGTCTGGTTCAACCAGGCCACCGGCACCGAGGCGATCCATGTCCCCTTCCGCGGCGCCGGGCCGGCGGCGATCGAGCTGGTGGCGGGCAACATCCAGTACATGTGGGACAACCTGACCAGCGGCATCCAGCAGATCCGCGCCGGAAGGGTGCGCGCCCTGGCGGTGAGCAGCGCCGACCGCAACCCGCAATTGCCGGATGTGCCGGCGGCGCGGGAGACGATGCCGGAATTGGCGCAGTTCGACGTGAACACCTGGTTCGGCATCTTCCTGCCGGCGGCGACGCCCCGGCCGGTAGCGGAAGCGATCAACCAGGCCATGCGCGCCTGGCACGAAACCGACGAGGTGAAGGCCCGCTGGCGTGAGATGGGCGGCGTCTCGCTCTACGGCAGCATCGAGCAGTTCACCGCCTTCGTGCGGAACGAGATCGAGAAATGGGGTACGGTCATCCGCAAGGAAGGCCTGCAGATGGAGATCGGGTGATGCGGAAGCTCAACCGCCGTACCGCGCTGGCCCTGCCGGCGCTGATCCTCCCCGGGGCGGCACGGGCGCAGGACCAGGCCGCCGTCTGGCGCCCCGGGCAGCAGATGCGCATCGTCGTCGGCGCCGCCGCCGGCGGTACCACGGACATCATGGCGCGCATGCTGGCGCAGCACCTGCAGCAGAAATGGGGCACGCCGGTGGTGGTGGAAAACCGCACCGGCGCCGGCGGCACCATCGCCACCACGGAAGTCGTGCGGACGCGGCCGGATGGGCTGAACCTGCTCTCGGGCAATATCGGGCCGCAGGCCATCGCCTATTCGCTCTATCGCAACCTGGCCTACCGGCCGGAGCATATCACCAGCATCGCCGGCACCATCACCGGGCCGAACGTGCTGGTGGTGAATGCCGCGACGCCGGTCCGCACCATGGCCGAACTCGCGGCCTGGCTGCGGGCCGAGAAGGGCAAGGTGACCTTCGCCAGCACCGGCACCGGCCAGTCCACCCATCTTTCGCCGGTCTGGATGCTGCAATTGCTGCATGCCGAAGCGGTGCACGTGCCCTACCGCGGCAGCGCCCCGGCGCAGACCGCGATGCTGGCCGGCGAATGCGGCTTCCTGATCGACAACCTGACCGGGGTGATCGAGCAGGTGCGCAGCGGCAGGCTGCGGGCGCTGGCCGTCACCAGCGCGCAGCGCAGCCCGGTGGTGCCCGATGTGCCGGCGATGCGCGAGACCTTGCCCGAATTGGCAAGCTACGAGGTGAACACCTGGTTCGGCATCTTCGGCCCGGCCGGGCTGCCCGCCGAGGTGACCAGCGGCCTGAACGCCGAGATCAACGCTTGGCTGGGCCTGGAGGCGACGAAGCGCCGCTTCGCCGAATTGGGCGGCGCGCCGCTCACCGGCTCGCCGGCCGAGTTCACCCGCTTCGTGCAGGCCGAGATCGCCAAGTGGCGCGGCGTGATCGAGAAGGAAGGGCTGCAACTCGACGCGACCTGATGCCGAGGCAGTTGATCGTGGACGGGCCTGTTGAAAAAGGGTCCTGACCAGGCGTGGAAATCAGCCTGTTATGGCCGTCTCCGCGCGATGACAGCGCTAGGTTGAGGTGGCGCCCGAGGGCGCTGGGTTCTTCAACAGGCCCGTGGACGATCAACTGCCTCCTCGGTCGCCGGATGGCCGCATTCGCGGCCTCGGCATCGGTCGGCCTCGGCATTGGCCAAGGACCAACGCCGCTGGAATGTGAGGCGGTTTGGCGCCGGCGGTATCTTACGGCCCCCCTTGGCTTGCGCGGCACTGGCCGCGGCGCCGATTCGGGCGCCCGGCCCTGGTGGGGTGCCTTCATAAGCCCTCGAGCACCGGGCACGGCCCTCCGGC
>JAEWCI010000384.1 GCA_023390705.1 Pseudomonadota bacterium | reverse complement strand
GCCGCGGTGCTGTCCGGGGCCTGGGCGCTGAGGGGGCCGGTGCCCTTCGGACTCACCGCCAGGCCGATATTGGCATCGGCGCCCTGTGCCAGCAGCGCCACCGCATTGCCGGTGGCGCCGCCGCTGGCGACCAGCCGGTTCGAGGTGGCGACCGGGGTTGCCACCTCCAGCGCATGGCTGCCGGGCGCGGCGCCCAGGGTGATGGTTCCGGCGCTGGTGGCGCGCAGCACCTCCACCCCGCCCGCCACCCCGGCCAGGGTGGCGCTGGCCGGCAGGAACAGGCCGGTATCGCTGGCCCCCACCTGCAGCCCCGGCTGCGCCACCCGCCCGGGCGGCGCCTGCATCGCCAGGGTGGCGTTGCTGCCGCCGTTGGTGAGCGGGCCGGTGCTGCTGCCTTCCAGCAGCGGCGGCGAGCCGAGATGGACGGCGTTCGGCGTGCCGGCGCCGGAATCCGCCAGGTGGATCGCCGCGGCGCCAGTGGCGCGGCTGTTGAAGCGGACGCAGCGCAGGGAGAAGATGTCCAGCCGGTTGCCGGTGCCGTCCACCCGGACCGGCGTATCCTCCACCGCGTCAATCCGCAGGTTGCCGATCTGCACGCGACAATTATTGGCACTGACCTGAACCCCGGCCGAGCCGGCGATGGCGGTGCCCGGCGTGTCGAAGGTTTCGCCATGGGTGGTGAGGTTGGCGATCTGCCCGTCGGTCTTGTTGCCTTCGATCAGCACGCCGTATTTGCTGAAGTCCGAATAGGCCTGGCCGATGTAGAATTTGCTGGTGATGCCGGCGGCGGAGCTGGCGAAGCGGAACATGCTCCGGTAGCCCAGCGCGAAGGCCTGGTCGATGAAGACGCCGTCGCTGCGGCGGAACAGCATGGCGTCGCCATTGGCCTGCTGCCAGCGGATGACGTTGGCGTTGCTGGTCCAGAAGGTCCAGAAA
Organism: Pseudomonadota bacterium; assembly: GCA_023390705.1. Lineage (GTDB taxonomy): Bacteria > Pseudomonadota > Alphaproteobacteria > Acetobacterales > Acetobacteraceae > JAEWCI01. Next base: position 3,004 of record JAEWCI010000384.1, on the reverse strand, counting down.
TGGATGTTGTGCAGCCGCGGCACGTCGTAGCATTCGTCGATCTCGACGCCGCAGGTGAAGACCTGGCCGCGCAGCCGCCGGATGTCGAGCCGGCCGGAGTTGCGCGCGTAGATGCCACGGTTCACCGCCACCAGGTACAGGTTGTCGAACCCGACGCCGCCGAAGCAGTCCTCGACGCGGAAGACATAGCCGTAATTGGTGGGCGCCCAGTTGGCGTCCTGCGTCGCGGTGTGGCTCTGCGTCACCGCCAGGTCGCGGATGCCGGAGCCGCGGGCGGCGACGCCGGTGAAGGTGAAGGGGACGAAGCTGGTGCTGTCGATCTTCAGCCAGGTGCCATGGCCGGGGGCCGGGCCTTCGGTGAAACCGGCGCCCTGGAACAGGATGGCGGCGCTGTTGATGGTGATGGCGGAGGCCAGGCGATAGACCTTCGGGCCGAAATGCAGCACGCCGCCGCCCTTGCCGGCGAGGTCGTTCACCGCGGCCTGGATGGCGGGGGCGTCATTGGTGGTGCCGTCGCCCTTGGCGCCGTAGTCGCGCACATGCGCGCCACGGTCGGCCAGGACCCCGGCGCGCAACTGCGTCACGGTGGCGCGGCGGGTTTCCAGGCCGGCGCCGCTGGCCTGCACCAGCGGGGCAAGGTCGGTATCGGCCAGGGCGCTGGCCAAGGGCAATTCGCTGATCCGTGCGTCGGGCATGGGTTCCGTTCCGGGCTGGGCGCAGGCCGGCGCGGCGCCGGGGCCAAGTGGCCCGGCACCGTGGCCGGCATCGCCGATGATGAAGAAGGGGAAGGAAGGGGCGGCGGGCCTGGCTTGCCATCGCCCTGACAATCGTCAGGGCGGGAACGGGCCAGCCATGTCAGGGCGGCGGTTCCCGCCCTCGGCAACGCCGCCTCGGGCGGTCGCGGCCTACTGCTTCAGCCCGGCGCCGGATTCCAGCAGCAGGTTGCCGTCATCCTCGGCCAGCAGGAAGCGCAGGTCGGCGCCCACATTGAAGCTGGGGCTGACGACGGCGACCTCCGGCGCATCGGCGTGTTCGGCGCGGATGCGGTAGCCGGTGCCCTGGGCCTGGGCGGGGAAGATGGCGCTGGCCACGCCATTGCTGACCGGGGCGGCGATGGCGGGCGGCAGGATCGTGCCGTTGCCGTCGCGCAGGGTGAAGACCACCTCGGCCACCGGGCCGGTGACATGGGCGGAAACCGGGATGGAACCGCCCACCGCGATGCTGGCGGCGAGCGGTGCCAGGACGATGGTGCGGACCACCGCGGCCGCGGCCTGGGCGAAGGCGAATTGCTGGGCGACGCTGCGCACGGTGTTGAGCGGCCCGACCACGCCATCCAGCGTGATGCCGGTGCCGAGCGCCGGGCCGCTGCGCACCGGCACCACGGCCAGGCTGTCGGCGGCGTGCAGCACCATCACGTCGCCCGGCCGCAGGGTGGCGGCGATGCCGGAGAAATAGCCGGCGGCAGTACAGGCCGCGCGGCTGTCCGTGGTGCGGTAGTGCCAGAGGGTGAAGCCGTTGCCCTGGATCAGGGCGCCGAGACCGGCGGCATTGAAGGCCATGGGCGCGGTCTCAGGCGCCGGCCGCGGCAGGGCGTGCCGGAGGGCGGGGGCGGATGGCGGTCATGGGGGGCCTCCTCGGGCGGCCCGGGCAAGCGGGCGCCTCGCGCATGGGGCAGCGGGAGTGGGGGATGCGCAGGGCGGAATCCGCCCCTTGGCAGGAGGCCAGATACCGGATCATTATCCTGTCGTCAAGGACAAATATCCTAGATGCCGGTGGTGGTCCGCAACCATGCTATCCTGCCGCCTCCCCGGTTTCTCGCGCGGAATCGCCATGCGCCGTCTGCTGCTCGCCCTTGTCCTTGGCCTGCTCGGCCCGCTGTTCGTCGGGCCCGCCACCGCCCAGCCGGTGCTGAACGTCTACAACTGGACAGACTACATGGATCCCGCGGCGGTGCAGCGCTTCCAGCGGGAAACCGGCATCCGCGTCCGCTACGATGTCTATGACAGCCTGGAGATGCTGGAGGGCAAGCTCTCCGCCGGGCGGTCCGGCTACGACATTGTGGTGCCGACCAGCGAACCGAGCTTCGCCCGGCTGGTCCGGGCCGGAGCGCTGCAGGTGCTGGACCGGGACAGGATTCCCAACTGGCGCAACCTGGACCCGGCGCTGATGGCCAGGGTGGCGGGGGTGGACCCGGGCAACCGGCATGGCGCGATCTATCTCTGGGGCACGGTGGGCATCGGCTTCCGGCCGGACCGGGTGCGGGAACTGGCGCCCGATGCGCCAACCGAAAGCCTGGACCTGCTGCTGAACCCGCAGAACGCGGCGCGGCTGGCGCGCTGCGGCCTGGCGGTGATGGACAGCGTGACGGATGTGCTGCCCTCCGTCCTGCGCTGGCTGGGCCGCGACCCGGACAGCGCGGACGCGGCGGAGCTGCGCGCCGCCGAACAGGCGCTGCTGGCGATCCGCCCGCATCTGCGGGCCATCCCCGGTTCCGGCGCGCTGGTGGACATGCTGGCGACCGGCGAGATCTGCGTCGCCCTGACCTATTCCGGCGACGTCATCCAGGCCGCCGCCCGCGCCCGGGACGCCAATCGCGGCATCGAGCTGCGCTACGCCGCGCCGCGCCAGGGCGCGCATCTGTGGTTCGACATGCTGGCCATCCCGGCCGATGCGCCGAACCCGGATGCGGCGCATGCCTTCATCGACTTCCTGCTGCGGCCGGAGGTGATGGCCGGCATCACCAGCCAGGTCCGCTATCCCAATGCCGTCCCTGCCTCCCGCCCGCTGGTCGCGGAGGCGGTGCGCGAGGACCCCAACGTGTATCCTTCGCCGGCGGCGCTGGAGCACGCCTTCGTCCCCGGCACCCCGCCCCCCGCGGCGGAGCGGCTGCGCAGCCGGCTATGGTCGCGCTTCAAGGCCGGGCGGTGAGCGCGGCGCCGCTGCTCGCGCTGGAAGGCGTCGGCAAGCGATTCGGCAATACGGTGGCGCTGGCGGGGCTGAGCCT
>JAEWCI010000365.1 GCA_023390705.1 Pseudomonadota bacterium | reverse complement strand
GCCTTGCACCGCGCGACATTGACGGGATTGTCATGCCGACGCCGAGCAGCCCCACGGTTGCCGAGGACCTGGTCACCAATCTGGGCATCCCGGACCTGCGCTTCTCGGTTGCCACGCCAATGGGCGGTGCCGGCCCCGTGGCCGCGTTGCAATGCGCCGCGGCCGCCGTGGCCGCCGGCATCTGCTCACACGTGCTGCTGGCCGTCGGCAGGACCGGGCGCAGCGGCCAGCGCATCGGCAGCCGCGTCCAGCAGATGCCCCAGTTCCGGACGGTCGGCGAGTTCGAGGCGCCCGTCGGCGCGATTGCGCCGGCACAATATTATGCCCCGATGGCACGCCGGCACATGGAGCTTTTCGGCACCACCAGCCGGCAACTGGCCGAGATTGCCGTCACCACGCGCCGCCATGCCATGCTGAATGGCAATGCGAGGATGACGAAGCCGATCACAATCGAGGACCATCAGGCGTCCCGCATGATCGCCGATCCGTTGCGGCTGCTGGATTGCAGCCTGGAAAGCGACGGCGCCGCCGCCGTCGTCGTCAGCGCGGCGGAGCGGGCGCGGGACATGCAGCGGCCGCGTATCCTGCTCGCCGGCATGGCGGAAGGCCATCCGGATTCACCCGGCAGTATCACCCAGCGAGGCGATATCACCAGGCTCGGCCTCGCCAAGGCGGCACCAAGGGCCTTCGCCATGGCCGGCGTAACCCCTGCCGATATCGAGGTGGCGGAGATCTATGACTGCTTCACCTACATCGTTCTCTGCCAGCTTGAGGATCTCGGCTTCTGTGCCAAGGGTGAAGGCGGCGCCTTCGTCGAGGGCGGCGCCCTGGGCCTGGGCGGACGCCTGCCGGTGAACACGCATGGGGGGCTGCTCTCGCAGGCCCATATGGCAGGCATGAACCACATCGTGGAACTGGTCCGGCAACTGCGCGGCGAGGCTGGCCGCGCGCAGGTTCCGGATGCCCGTCTCGGCCTGGTCACCGGCTATGGCGACCTGGGGGACGGGACGCTGGCCATTATGGCACGGGGCTGAACGCCATGAGCATCGCCACGCCGAACAAGCCGAGGCCGGACTGGACACCGGAAAGCCGACCTTACTGGGAAGGGCTGGCCCGGCATGAATTGCTGCTGCAGTGCTGTGCCGATTGCGGCCGCATCCGCCACTATCCGCGGCCGATGTGCGATTCCTGCCACTCCATGGCAACGAATTGGATGAAAGCGTCAGGGCAGGCCAGGGTGCATAGCTGGACCGTCGCGCACCATCCCTTTCATCCGGCATTCCGCGACGAATTGCCCTGCATCCTCGTCACCGCCGACCTGCCTGAAGGCGTGCGGATGTTGGCGCAGTTGCGCGGCGCCGAGGCGGGAGCCCTGCGCCCCGGCCTCAGACTTCGGGTGGAATTCGAGGATAATGGCGAGGGCCTGACCCTTCCCGTGTTCAGGCTTGACGAAGCGGCCCGATAAGTGGCGGCGGCATACCGGATACCGTGTCGCCTCCCGGAGTCCGGCCAACCGGCGCCGGGTGCGGGGGAAGCCATGACGACGAGCCCCTGCGGCCCCTCCAGCTTGCTCACGCGGAACTGTCCGGCCTCCGCTTCTTCAGGGCACCCGGCACGGCATGCCGTGGCCGCGTCCGCGCAATCCAGGCCGGTCCCTGGCCGGGACGCCGCCCCGCCCGGCCGCTGAAGCCGATGGCATGACCGTCCGGTGCGGGCCTTTACTGCCGCCCTTGGGGTGATCCGGCGTGCCGGGCCGGCGTTCATCCCGCATGTCCCCCGCAGCACGGACCGCGGTGCCCCCGCAGAAGGAACCCTTCGATTTCGACGAGGCTTTCCGCCGCCTGCGCGCCACCGTCGCCGGCCTGCCCAAGGCCGCGATGTTCGAACTGCGGGACCGCGGGTACGGCAGCCTGTTCGAGCAACTCGTGGCCAGCCTCGTCTCGGCACGCACCCGGGACGAGACGACTATTCCCGTCTGCCTGCGCCTCCTTGCCGCGGCGCGCACGCCTGAGGCGATGGCCTCCCTGGACGAGCCGACGCTGGTGCGCCTTCTGCACGGTGCCACCTTCCCCGAGCCGAAGGCGCGCGACATCCTCGCCCTGTCGCGCCGCATCGTGACCGAACTCGGCGGGGTGGTTCCGGACACGCCCGAGGGCCTGATGAGCTTCCGGGGCGTCGGTCCGAAGATTGCGGCGCTTGCCCTCGGCGTCGCGCTCGGGCGGCCGTACATAGCCGTGGACATCCATGTCCACCGCATCACCAACCGCTGGGGCATAGTCGCCACCTCCACGCCCGAACGCACGCAGGCGGCGCTGGAAGCGGTGCTGCCGCAGCGCTACCGGGTGGAGATCAACGAGCGGCTGGTTCCCTTCGGCAAGCATGTCTGCACCGGGGAGCGGCCGCATTGCTCCCGCTGCCCGCTGCTGAGCATGTGCCGCCAGGTCGGCGTGGGCGCGCACCGTTGAGGCCGGACCGCAGCGGTGCGCCGGGCCTCCCTTGATTTCCTGGCAGCCACCACCTGAATTGCCGCTGGATACCCGACTGGGACGGCCTGCATGCGTTTCCCATTTCCACGGGCAGAGCAGGACCGGATCCGCCCCACCGGTTGCCGATCCGAAGGGGAGGCCCAAATGCCGCTGCCGCTCACGCCGGCGCTGTCCGGCCGCCGCCTGGTGCTCTCGGGACTGATGGGGGCGACGGCGATCCTGCCGCGGATTCAACATGCACTTGCTCAGCCCGCGCCGCTGCTGCCCACGCCACGGCAGAGCACCGGTCCCTTCTACCCCGTGGACTGGTCGGGCGATGCCGATGCCGATCTGGTGCGGGTCACCGGCGAGGCGGCGCAGGCCCAGGGCGTGGTGACGCATCTGCGGGGGCGGGTGTTGAACGCCAGGGGGGAGGCTGTGCCGGGCGCCCTGGTGGAGATCTGGCAGTGCGATGCCTTCGGCCGCTACCGCCATCCGCGCGTCCGGCAGCAGGGGCGTGACCCGGGTTTCCAGGGTCGCGGCAGGCTGGTTGCCGGGCCGGATGGCAGCTACGCCTTCCGGACGATCCGGCCGGTTCCCTATCCGGGACGGGCGCCGCATATCCATGTCGCCGTGGCGCTGCCAGGGGCCGGGCCGGTGCTGGTCTCACAATTCTATGTTGCCGGCGAGGCGCTGAACGAAGGGGATGGGCTCTTCAACAGCCTGCGCGACGCCCGGCAGCGCGAGGCCGTGCTGCTGCGCTTGGAGCCCGCGGACCGGATCGAAGCCGGCGCTCTCCTGGCCAGACGGGACATCGTACTGGCGTAGTGCGCCCAACCTCCCCGACTTCGATCCAACAAGGCGACTCCGTCCTGGCAAGCGGTGGCGTGGCGAACCGGCATCCGCTCATCCTTCAGGCAACCACTCATACCGGCGCGCCTTTGTGTTGACCCACAATGGCGCCCT
>JAEWCI010000340.1 GCA_023390705.1 Pseudomonadota bacterium | reverse complement strand
CATCATGATCGGGCGGAAGCGCAGCAGGCAGGCGCTGCGCACCGCGGTGAAGGCCGCCTCCCCGCCGCGCTGCCGCTGCAGGGCGACATCCACGATCATGATGGCGTTCTTCTTCACCAGGCCGATCAGCAGCAGCACGCCGATCACCGCGATGACCGAGAGGTCGAGGTCGAACACCCACAGCGTCGCCAGCGCCCCGAGCGCCGCCGCCGGCAGGCCGGAAAGGATGGTCAGCGGGTGGATCAGGCTTTCGTACAGCACGCCCAGCACGACATAGACGATGAGGATGGCAGCCAGGACCAACGCCCCCTGCCCGGCCAGCGCCTGCTGGAAGACCTGCGCCGCCCCGGTGAAGCCGGTGACGATAGTGGGCGGCAGGCCCATCTCCCGCTCCACCGCGCGGATGGCGTTCACCGCATCGCCCAGCGCCACGCCGGGCGGCGTGTTGAAGCCGATGACCACAGCCGGCAACTGCCCCTGGTGGCTGACATTCAGCGGCCCGCTGGTGCGGTGGATACTGGCGAGGGAGGAGAGCGGCACCAGCCGCCCGCCGGTAACCGAGCGGAGATAGAGCTTGGCCAGGCCGCTCTCGTCCCTCTGGTCCTCCGGCAGCGCCTCCAGGATCACCGGGTAGGCATTGGCCTGGCCGTAGAGGGTGGAGATCTGGCGCGAGCCGAAGGCCGAGAACAGCGCCTGCCGCACCTGGTCCACCGAAACGCCCATCGCCGTGGCACGGTCGCGGTCCACCTGCACCTGCACCACCGGCGCGTCGATCTGCAGGTCGGTGTTCACGTCCTGAAGCTGCGGCAATTGCAGCAGCCGCTGTTCCAGCCGCGGCGCCCATTCGTATAGCTCGTCGAGCCGCATCCCCTGCATGGTGTAGAGGTAGAGGGTGCGGGTGATGCGGGCGCCGAAATTCAGGTTCTGGATCGGGTTGATGAAGACGCGCAGGCCGGGGAACTGGTTGGCGGTGCGGCGCAGTTCCTGGATCACCGTCCGGATGTCGGGCCGCTCCTTGCGGTCCTTCAGCTCGATGAACATGCGGCCCTGGTTGATGGAGATGCTGCCGCCGGTCGCGCCCAGGTTGGAGACGATGTTGTTCACATAGGGCGACTGCCGCAGCACCTGGGAAAGCCGGCCCTGCATCTCCGCCATCGCCGCGATGGAGGCACCGCGCGGGCCTTCGGTGTTGACCGTCAGCAGGCCGGTATCCTCAACCGGGAAGAAGCCCTTGGGGATGTGCACCGTCATCCAGCCGGCGGCGACCAGGGAGGCGAAGAAGGCCACCCAGACCACCAGGCGGAAGCGCAGGGAAAGGTCGAGCATCCAGGCATAGCCGCGCTCCAGCCCCACCAGGAAGCGTTCCAGCACCCGGTCCAACAGCCCGGGCTTGTGGCCGTGCCCGTGGTGCCCCTTGAGGCGCGAGGCCATCAGCGGCGTCAGGGTGAGCGAGACGACGCAGGAAGCGATGACGGCCAGCGAGACGGTGGCGGCGAAGGCGTTGAACACCCGCCCCACCACGCCCCCCATCAGCAGGATGGGCAGGAACACCGCCACCAGCGACAGGGTGATGGAGATGATGGTGAAGCCGATCTCGCGCGCCCCGCGGATGGCGGCCTGCAGCGGCGCCACCCCTTCCTCGATATGGCGGACGATGGCTTCCAGCATGACGATGGCGTCGTCCACCACCAGCCCCACCGCGATGGTCAGGCCCAGCAGGGTGACGTTGTCGATGCCGTAGCCCAGCCAGTACATCAGCCCGAAGGCGACGCAGAGGCTGATCGGCACCGCGACGGTCGGGATCAGCGTGGCGCTGACCCGGCGGAGGAAGAGGAAGCAGACCAGCACCACCAGCCCGATGGCGATCGCCAGGCTTTCCTGCACGTCATGCACCGCATCGCGGATCGAGCGCGAGCGGTCCAGCATCACGTTCACCTCGGCGCCCGGCGGCAGGGCGGATTGCAACGCCGGCAGGGTGCGGCGGACCCCGTCCACCACCTCCACCGTGTTCGCGTCAGGCTGGCGATAGACGGCCAGCACAAGGGCGCGGTCGTCGTTGCGCCAGGCGGCCACGCGCTGGTTCTGCACGCCGTCCACCACCTCGGCGATCTCGCGCAGCCGCACCGGGGACTGCGCCCGCCCGGCCACCACCAGGTTGCCGAAGGCCTCGGCGTCCTGCGGCTGGTCGTTGGCGCGCAGCGTGAGCTGCTGCCGGTCGCCTGTCAGCAACCCGACCGGGGCGGAGGAATTGGCCTGGGCGATGGCCTGCTGCGTGGTGTCGAAGGCCAGGCCCATGGCGGCGATGCGGTCGGGGTCCAGCCGCACCCGCACGGCGTAGAGCTGTTCCCCGAAGGTCTGCACCTGGGCCACGCCCTGCACCCGCGACAGCGCCGGGCCGATGATGGTGCTGGCGATGTCGTTCAGCCGGTACAGCGGCTGGTCGCCGCCCGAAAGCGTCAGCAGGATGACCGGGGCATCCGCCGGATTCACCTTGCGGTAGCTGGGCGGCACCAGCATGTCCACCGGCAGCCGGCGCTGCGCGCGCGTCAGCGCCGCCTGCACGTCCTGCGCCGCCGCGTCTATGTTCTTGGTTAGGACGAACTGCACCGTGATCTGCGTGGTGTCCTGGCCGTTGATGGAGGACATGCTGTCCACCCCGGCGATGGTGGACAACTCGCGCTCGATCGGCAGGGCCACGCTGGTCGCCATGGTCTCCGGGCTGGCGCCGGGGAAATTGGCGTAGATGGTGATGACCGGGAAATCCACCCGCGGAATGGCCGCGACCGGCAGCTTCGTATAGGCGATGACACCGGCGACGACCGCGGCGATGGACAGCAGGAGCGTCATCACCGGCCGACGGATGCAGAGTTCGGAGATGTTCATCGCGCCGGTCCTGCCTTGACTTTATCGCGCGCTGGAAAGGCGCTGTTGCTCCGGCGCAGCCGGGCTGCGTTCCACCGCCCTGGTGCCGTTGGTCACCCGCTGGGCACCATCGACGATCACCTTCTCCCCGGCGGCAATTTCGCCCTGGACCACCGCGCGGTCGCCCAGCACCCGCACCAGTTGCACCGGGCGCCGCTGGGCGGTGTTGTCCGGGGCCAGCACGAAGAGGTAGCGGCCGTTCTGGCCGGCCTGCACGGCGGCCGCGGCGACGGTGATGGCGTTCTGGTCCACCCGCGGCACCATCACCACCTGGACATACTGGCCAGGCCACAGCCGCTGGTTTGAATTATCGAAGCGCGCCTTCAGGGCGATGGTGCCGGTGGCGGTGTCCACCGCGCTGTCCACGAACACCACCTCGCCCTCGGCCGGCGGCTCGATATCCTGCTGCGCGCCGGCCCGCACCCGGATGCCGTCGGCCGCCATCGCCGCCTTGATCTGCGGCAGCCAGCGTTCCGGCACCGAGAACTGCACCAGGATGGGGTTCACCTGGGTCAGGGTGGTGATGGCGGTGTTCTCCGCCTGGCGCACGAAATTGCCGGCCCGCAGCGGGATGGCGCCGAGCCGGCCATCCATCTCGGCGGTGATGGTGGCGAATTCGATGTTCAGCCGGGTCTGGGCGATCAGCGCCTCGGTCGCGCGGGCCACCGCGGCGGCGGCCAGGGCATCGGCCTGGGCCTGCTCGAAGCGCTGCTGGGAGGCGAAGCTCTCCCCGCGCAGGGACTGGTAGCGGGCGCGGTCGGCCTCGGCCCGGGCCTGCTGGGCGCGGTCGCGGGCCAGCTGCGCTTCCTGCTGCGCCAGCAGCGCCTGGTTCAGCCGCGAATCGAGGATGAACAGCGGCTGGCCGCGGCGCACCATCTGGCCTTCGGTCACCAGCACCTGGGTGATCTGGCCATCCACCCGGGTACGGACGGTGACGACGGATTCCGAGGCGACGATGCCATTGGCCAGGATCTCGACCGGCACCGGCCCGACCTGCACCGGGTCGGTCGTCACGGGCACGGCACCGGCACCGCCGCCACGCCCGCCCTGCTGGGCGAAGCCGGCCAGGGGCAGGAGAACGGCCAGCACCGCGACCCAGAAGATCCTCATGGGCATGCCGCCTCGTCTCATTGTTTCACTCCGGTCTCCCTATATGCCGCCGTCCCGCCGATACCGCGAGTCGCTGTTACCGAGTCGCTGTTACTCAGAGTTACGCCACGAAGTGCGGCGCCCTGGCACCGGCCTGCATTTTCGCAAAGGGACAATTCCAGCTTAGCCCATTGTTGGGCAATCCCGCTAAAGCAATTACCAAGCCATGACGCGGGCAGCCGGAATCAATTTCCGGCTGGCGCCCAGGGCTCGGTGCGGAAGCGGAGCCTTCGTGGCATGCTGCGGCACCGCCAGCCATTCCAGGGTACCGCATGCGCCTCCTGCCCTTCCTGCTCGGCCTGCTCCTGCTCGCGGCCCCGCCGGCCGGTGCCTTCGACCTGCCGGGCCTCGGCAACGACGCCGATGCCTACCAGTCCGAGCTTTCCCGCCGCTTTCCCGCCGGCGCCACGGCGCAGCAGAAGGCCCAGGCCGAGCAGCGCGCCGCCCAGGCGG
>JAEWCI010000296.1 GCA_023390705.1 Pseudomonadota bacterium | reverse complement strand
GGTCAGGACTTCGGCTCGGTGGTATCAGCGGGTCCGCCGCGCCCTTTCCCCGGCCAGTTCGCGCTGCATCGCGGGCGGCAGCAGGGCGGCCAGCTTGTCCAGGTCGCGCTCCGCCCGGCAGGCCAGGAAGCGCGGGTGGCGCGCATCGCCATCCAGCGGCACCGCGGTCAGGCCGAGATCGGCATAGATCCGCAGGAAATTCGGTCCGGCGCGCCAGAAGGCGGGGTCCACGCCCTCCCGCTCGCACAGGTCTCGGAAACGCCAGATGGCCGAGATCGCGTCCTGCCGCTCGCCCGCCGGGTCGCCCAGCGCCAGCCAGACCCCGTCGCGCTTCAGGAAGGCGACGCCGGCCTGCTCCTGCTCCCCGAACACCGCGCCATCGGCCACGGCCGGCGCCAGCGCCCCCAGCCGTGCCAGGCGGGCACGGGTCACCGGGTCCCAGCCAGCCTCACCCAGCCGGGCCGGGCGCAGCAGCCGCAGCAGGCCGATCAGCAGCAGCGCCCCGGTCAGCCCCACGGTGAAGCGCAGCGAATCCGGCGCGAGCGGGGAGAACACCACCTCCCACCAGCTTTCGTCGGCAACCCGCCCGCCATAGGCCACCAGCGCCAGGGTGATGCCGCACAGCGCCACCGCCACCAGCGGCACCATGGTCTCGTCCGAAAGCGGTTCCCGCGTCAGCCGCGCGTGGCGATAGAACCCCTCCCGCATTGTCGCCAGCAGCACCGCCAGCAACGGGAACAGCCCCCAGAGCCACCAGGCTTCGCCGCGCAGCCAGGCGATGGCGCCGCCCAGCAGCAGCAGCGGCAGGCTGGCGCCCCAGGCCAGGGTCAGCCGCCGCAGCAGGCCGAAGGCCATCACCAGCAGCAGCGTGCCAAGCAGCGAGAGCGCGAAATGCGAGGCAAGGGCGGCGACATGCCCGGCCCATCTTTCCAGGATGGTGCCGCGGATCGGCAGCGCGCCCAGGAAGATCAGCACCGCCCCGGCCAGCGCCACCAGGGAGGCGATGGCCGGCACCTCCAGCGCCTGCGAACCGGCGCCGGCGCCGGTGAGGCGCTTCAGCACCTCCTGCCGCTGGCCCAGTTCGAACCCCGCGAACAGGGTGCCGGAGATGAACAGCGGCACGATGTAGTAGTAGAGCCGGAAGACGAACAGCGCGCCGATCACCTCGGGCGCCGGCATGTAGGGCTGCAGGCCGAGCAGGATGGCGCCGTCGAACACGCCGATGCCGCCGGGCACATGCGCCAGGATGCCGGCGGCATAGGCCGCCAGGTAGATGCCGACGAAGCGGATGAAGGTCAGGCCATCCGCCTGGGGCAGCAGGATGTAGAAGATGGCCGCGGTCACCGCGACATCCACCGTGGCCAGCACGGTCTGCGCCAGGGCCATGCGCGGGCTGGGCAGGTCTATCTCGTGGCTGAAGACGCGGATGTGGCGGACGAAGCGGCTGAGCACGACATAGCCCAGCACCGCGCCCCACATCGGCACCGCCAGCGCCTGCAGCACCCAGTGCGGCATATGCGTGCCGAACCAGGGCACCACCTCGGGTTCCACCAGCAGCACCAGCCCGCCCAGCGCCAGGCCGCCCAGGCCGAAGGTGAGGCTGGTGAAGCCGACCACCTTGGCGATCTCCAGCGGCGTCAGCCCCCAGGCGGAATAGAGCCGGTAGCGCACCGCCGCGCCGGACACCGCGGCGAAGCCGAGGTTATGCGCCAGGGAATAGCCGCAGAAGGAAGCCAGCAGCGACCGCCCCCAGGAAACCGGATGCGCGGCGTAGATCGAGCCGAGCTTGTCGTAGATGGCCAGCACCAGATAGGCGAGCACGGTGCAGCCCGCCGCCAGCCACAGCGACATCGGCGTGATGGCGGCCATGGCCTTGCGGATATCGGCCACCGACAGGTGGCGGAATTCGCGCTGCACCACGTACAGCGCCCCGAACAGCAGCAGCACGCCGAAGACCGCGGCGCCGTTGCGCCGCAGCCAGCCCAGCGTGCCGCTCACGCAGCCGGCGCCTCTTCCCGCGCCAGGGCGGATTCGACCAGCCCGATGGTGCCGGGAATACCGTAGAGCGCGACGAAGCCGCCGAAGCGCGGCCCTTCCTGCTGGCCCAGCAGCACCTGGTAGAGGCAGCCGAACCAGTCGCGCAGGTTGGGGAAGGGGTGGCGCTTGCCCACCTCGAAGACCTGGTTCTGGATCGCCTCGGCGTCGGCATCGGCCGGCAGGGCGCGCAGCACGTGCAGCAGGTCCTCCAGGGCGGCGCGTTCCACCGCCGTGGGCATGCGGTGGCGCTTCTGCGGCGCCACGAAGTCGCGGTAATAGGCCACGGCATATTCCGCCAGCCGCGCCAGCATCGGGTGGGTCTCGGCCGAGACATCGGGCGCGTAGCGGCGGATGAAGCCCCAGAGGATCTCCGGCCCCTCGGCATTCACCACGCTGGCCAGGTTCAGCAGCATGGCGAAGGAGATGGGGCTGCCGGGGTCGTTGGTGGCGGCGCCGGCATGGACATGCCAGGCCGGGTTGGCCGGGTCCGGCGCGGTCCGCAGCTTCTCAAGATTCGCCAGGTATTCGTCCACCGCGCGGGGGATCACGTCGAAATACAGCCGCTTGGCGCGCTGCGGCGCGGCGTACATGAACTGCGCCAGGCTCTCGGGCGGGGCGTAGCGCAGCCATTCCTCGATGGTCAGGCCATTGCCCTTGGACTTGCTGATCTTCTGGCCGTGCTCGTCCAGGAACAGCTCATAGGTGAAGCCCACCGGCGGGGTGCCGCCGAGGATGCGGCAGATCGCCGAGGAAAGCTTCACGCTGTCTATCAGGTCCTTGCCGGACATCTCGTAGTCCACGCCCAGCGCGTCCCAGCGCAGCGCCCAGTCCGCCTTCCACTGCGCCTTGGCATGGCCGCCGGTGATGCGCGTGCCGTGCCGCTCGCCCGTCTCGGGGTCGCGCCAGACCAGCAGGTCCTGACCGGGCCGCACTTCCTCCATCGGCACCTGCATCACCACGCCGGTCCTGGGGTGGATGGGCAGGAAGGGGGAATAGGTGGCGCGGCGGTCCGGCCCCAGGGTAGGCAGGATGACGTTGCGCACCTGTTCGTGCCGTTCCGCCATGCGCAGCAGCGCCGCGTCGAAGCGGCCGCCCTTGTAGTATTCCGTGGAGGAGGCGAATTCGTATTCGAAGCCGAAGGCGTCCAGGAAGGCGCGCAGCCTGGCGTTGTTGTGCGCGCCGAAGCTGTCATGCGTGCCGAAGGGGTCGGGAATGGCGGTCAGCGACTTGCCGAGGTGCTGCGCCAGCATCTCCTTGTTCGGCACGTTGTCCGGCACCTTGCGCAGCCCGTCCATGTCATCGCTGAAGGCAATGAGGCGGGAGGGCAGGCCGGTCAGCTTCTCGAAGGCGCGGCGCACCCAGGAGGTGCGGGCCACCTCCCCGAAGGTGCCGATATGCGGCAGGCCGGAGGGGCCGTAGCCGGTCTCGAACAATGCTTCCCTTTGGGCGCCGTCCGGTTTGGGCGCCGCGGCCAGGCGGGCTTCGACCTTGGCGGCCTCCTCGATGGGCCAGGCCTTGACGCTGCGGAGGGATGGATCGGCTGTCATGTCGGTCCCATAGGCAGGGGGTGCCCCCCGGTCAACGCGCGGTGTCAACGCCCGGGACCGATCCGGGTGCATGGCAGGCCGCGCCGGAATGGATGTTTGCCGCCGCCCGCCCCAGGGCCGGACCCTGGACACTTCCGCGGGAAGCGGTCGGGGCCCTGTCAGTTATCCGAGAGCGCGATTCACGCCTTTCGGCGATTCCGCCTCAGAGGCTGTCTCGGAACGGTCCCGGCATGAGGTGGTGGGGTGGGGTAGATGGCCAGGGCGGGTTGTGATTCGACCGGGTTGCGACACCTTGGACGAACGACCCGATGTGGACCCCGGCCACCCGTCGGCAGCATAGCCGCACGGGCTTTCGCTATCTTCGCCGTCCATGCACGGAGGTGGGTGGTCGAGCGCTTCTTCGCTTGGATCGGCCGCAATCGCCGCCTCGCGAAAGACTTCGAGGTTTCCGTCGCGTCAGCGAAGGCCTTCCTCTGCGCCGCCTCGGCCGTTGCGCATGAGATTAAGGTAGGCTCAAAATGGGATGGGCGACGATTAGAGGCTGTCTCGGAGCGCTAACGCAATATAATGCGGAGCAGGGTGGGTATCTGTCGAGCAAGCTGGATACGGACACCTGATGAAGGTTGTGTTTCTCTACGGATCGGTCGCTTCTGGTAAGCTGACCATTGCTCTCGAGGTCGCGCGACGCACCGGGCTGGCCCTCTTTCACAACCACCTCGTCGTGGACGCGGTAGCAGCCGTGTTCCCATTCGGATCGGAGCCCTTCGTCCGGCTCCGCGAGCATGTCTGGCTTGAGATCATAGAGGAAGCTGCTCGCGAAGGCCGATCCTTGGTCTTCACCTTTGCTCCCGAACCTACCGTCGCGCCGGACTTTCCGGAGCGTCTCCGGGCTGCCGTCGAGGCCCATGGGGGCAGCGTGATCTTCGTGGCGGTGACGGTGTCCCCCGAAGAGCAGGAGCGGCGTCTTGTCGAACCGAGCCGGGAAGCTTTCGGCAAGCTCCGTTCCCTCGACATTCTTCGTCGCCTGCGGCCCGACTTCATGGCGTGCGAGGCAGCCATGCCGCAGCCCGTTCTTGTGATCGACACTTCTTCTACCTCGCCCGGAGACGCAGCGAGCGCGATTGTCGCGCTGCTGTCGTCATAAACTAGCGAAACATATTGCGCCTTGATTTCGAGACAGGCTCTCAAGCAACCGCGCCATGTTGTCCGAGAGCGCGATTCACGCCTTTCGGCGATTCCGCCTCAGGCGACCGCGCTCTATCCTGCCGCCGATGTCCCAACCCCTTCGCGGTGCCCAGCCGGCCCGGCTTCTGCTGCCCCAGGCGCCGGCCCTGGTGGCCGGATTCGGCCGCGCCACCCTGCTGACCCCGGATGGGGAATTGCGGAGCCGGGACCCGCCGGCCCTGCAACGGGCGCTGGCGGATCTGCCGCCGCCCCTGCTGGTGCACGCCCCGGCCAGCGCCCGGCGGCTGGACCTGCCCCCCTTCCCCGCCGCCTACGACCTGCTGGAGCTTTTCGCCTTCGCCATGCCGGCCAGGCTGGCCGCCCCCACCCCGCGCGGCCTGGCCATGGCGCTGGACCTGGAGCCACCGGAGGACGAGGCCTCGGCCGCCGCCCTGCTGCCTGAACTGGCCACCGCCATGTTGCGTCACCTGGCCCGCACCCGCGCCGCGCCGCTCAACCGCGACGCCGCCATGCTGGCCGCCAAGCTGGCCGAGACGCTGGACTGGCCCTGGGCCCCTTCGGTGCTGGCGGCACTGGGCGCCTCCCAGGCC
>JAEWCI010000108.1 GCA_023390705.1 Pseudomonadota bacterium | reverse complement strand
CGCCGCCGGAAAGCCGGCCGGGCCGGTGGTGCCCGCGCTCCGCCAGGCCGAAGGCGGCGAGCAGTGCCCGCGCCCTTTCCCGCGCAGCCGCACGCGCCGTGCCGGCCGCGAGTTGCGGCAGCACCACATTCTCCTCGGCGGTGAATTCCGGCAGCAGGTGATGGAATTGATAGACGAAGCCGATGGTGCGACGGCGGATGGCGGTGCGGGCATCGTCGGAAAGCGTGCCGGCGGCCTGGCCGGATACGAAGACCTCGCCGCCATCGGGCCGTTCCAGCAAGCCGGCCAGGTGCAGCAGGGTGGACTTTCCGGTGCCGGAAGGCGCCACCAGCGCCACGATCTCCCCGGCATGCAGTTCGAGGTCGGCGCCTTGCAGCACGGGCAGTTCCCCGGCCTCGGTGCGGAAGCGCCGTTGCACGCCGGCAAGGCGCAAGGCGGGGGCTGTCTCACTCATCGCGCAGAGCCTCCACCGGGTCGAGCCGTGCCGCCCGCCAGCTTGGGATCAGGGTCGCCAGCAGCGAAAGGCCGAGCCCCATCCCGACCACCTGGGCGACCTCCCCGGCGTCCACCACCGCCGGGATCCGGGTGAGGAAATAGATTTCCGGGTCGAAGACCGTGGTGCCGGTTATGGCCATGAGCAACTGGCGGATGCTTTCGATATTGGCGCAGAAGAACAGCCCCAGCGCGAAGCCAACCAGCGTCCCCGTGCCGCCTATCGCCGCGCCGCAGAGCAGGAAGATGCGCATGATGGCGCCGCGGCTGGCCCCCATGCTGCGCAGAATGGCGATGTCGCGCCCCTTGTCCTTCACCAGCATGGTGAGCGAGGAGATGATGTTGAAGGCCGCCACCAGGATGATCAGCGTCAGGATCAGGAACATCACGTTGCGCTGCACCTGCACGGTTTCGAAGAAGGCGCTGTTGGCATCCTGCCAGTCAGCGATGCGCAGCCGGCGCTCCGGCAGGGCTTCCTGGATCGCCAGGGCGGTGGCACGGGCCTGGTCGGGGCTGGTCAGGTGCACTTCTATCTGGCTGACCGAACGCGGCATCTGGAAGAAGAGTTGGGCGGCCGGCAGCGGCAGGAAGACGAAGCCGCTGTCGTATTCCTGCATGCCGACCTCGAACATTGCCACCACGCGATAGGCGCGCAGCCGCGGCACGGTGCCGAACACCGTCACCCGGCCTTCGGGCGAAACCACCGTCACCCTGTCGCCGACGCCGATATCCAGGCGGCGCCCCAGTGCGGTGCCGATGACGATGGCGTCCTCGCCGGCGAAATCCGCCAGGCTGCCGGCACGGATATTGCCGGCGATGAGCGGCCGGCCGCGCAGATCCTCCGGCCTGATGCCGCGCAGCACACCGCCGGAGGAAGCGCCGGCATCAGTGGTCAGCAGCACCTGGCCCTCAATGACCGGGGCTGCCTGCACCACCCCGGGCAGGGCAGCGATCCGGGTCGCCGCCGCTTCGTATTCCGGCAGTGGCCCCTGGGCGGCATAGACGCCGAGATGGCCGTTGAGGCCGAGGATGCGCGAGAGCAATTCCTGCCGGAAGCCGCCCATCACGCTGAGCACGATGATCAGCGTGGCGATGCCCAGCGCGATGCCGCAGAGAGAGAAGGTGGCGATGACCGAGACGAATCGCTCGCCCTTGCGGGCGCGCAGGTAGCGAAAGGCCACGGCGCGTTCGAAGGGGCCGAACAGGCTGGGTTCAGCCATGGCGCAGCCCCTGCACGGGGTCTATCCGCGCCGCTCGCCAGGACGGGTAGATGGTGGCCAGCAGTGAGAGCCCCAGCCCCATGGCCAGCACCTGCGCCACCTCCCGTGGGTCCACCAGCACCGGCAATTGCGTGAGGTAGAACAGTTCCGGGCTGAACAGCGGCGTGCCCTGAAGCGCCAGCAGCAGGCTGCGAATGGCCTCGAAATTGGTGCAGAACAGCAGGCCGAGCGCGAAGCCGATGAGCGTGCCGCCGCAACCCACGGAAGCGCCACAGAGCAGGAAGATGCGCAGCACCGCGCCGCTGGTGGCGCCGAAGGTGCGCAGGATGGCGATATCCGCGCCCTTGTCCTTCACCAGCATGGTGAGCGAGGAGATGATGTTGAAGGCCGCCACCAGCACGATCAGCGCCAGCACCAGGAACATCACGTTCCGTTCCACCAGCAGCGCGCCGTAGAGGCTGCTGTTGCTTTCCTGCCAGTCCATGACGCGCAGGGGCCGCCCGTTCAGCACCTGCCGCACCGCCTGGGTCACTGGCCGGATGTCACGCGGTCCGGTGACGAAAAGCTCAAGCTGGTTCACCGCATCCGGAAGCTGGAAGAAGGATTGCGCGGCTTCCAGCGGCAGGAAGAGGTTGCGGTTGTCGTATTCGGGCATGCCGAGGTCGAACATCGCCACCAAGCGGAAGCCACGGGTGCGTGGCGCGGCACTGAAATCAGCGCCGCGCGCCTGGGGCAGCACCAGCGTCAGCCGGTCGCCGGTCTGCAATCCCATGCGGGCGGCCAGCCGGGCACCCATGACCACCGCATCCTCCCCGGTGAAATCGGCCAGCCTGCCGCGGACAATGCGTCGGGCGATGACCTGCCGTGCCCGCAGCGCTTCCGGCTCGATGCCGCGCACCAAGCCGGCCGCGGCGCCGCCGGTTTCGCTGGTCAGCAGCACCTGACCCTCGATGACCGCCGAGACCTGGGTCACCTCCGGCAGCGCGGCCAGGCGCTCCACCAGCGCGGCAGGGTCGGCAATCGGCTGGCCGGGCCGTGCCTGCACGGTGACATGGCCGTTCAGCCCGAGGATGCGCGCCAGCAGGTCCTGCCGAAAGCCGTTCATCACGCTCATCACGATGATCAGCGTGGCGACGCCGAGGGTGATGCCGACCAGCGAAAAGATCGCGATGATGGAGACGAAACGCTCCCCCTTGCGGGCGCGCAGGTAGCGGAAGGCCACCATGCGCTCGAAGGGACCGAACATCGGCGGCGCGTCCCTGCCCTGCCCCTAGCCGCGAATCCGGGCGATGGCGTCCTCCAGCGAAAGCTCCGCGCGCTCCCCGGTGGCGCGGCGCTTCAGCTCCACCTTGCCGGCCGCGGCGCCGCGCGGGCCGATGATGGCCTGCCAGGGAAAGCCCATGAGGTCGGCATCGGCGAATTTCACGCCGGCGCGCTCGGCGCGGTCGTCATAGACCGCATCCGGCTCAAAGGCGCGGTAGAGCTTTTCGCACATGGCGTCGCAGGCGGCATCGCCCTGCTTCAGGTTCAGCACCGCCAGGCGGAAGGGCGCCACGGCATCGGGCCAACGGATGCCATTCTCGTCGTGGTTCGCCTCGATGATGGCGCCGACGAGGCGGGAGACGCCGATGCCGTAGCTGCCCATCTCCGGCACCACCATCCTGCCGTCCGGCCCGCTGACCTGCAGCCCCATGGCGGCACTGTATTTCGTGCCGAAATAGAAGATGTGGCCAATCTCGATGCCACGCGCGCTGACGCGCTTTTCCGCAGGCACCTGCGCCCAGGCGGCCTCGTCGTGCTTCTCGTCCGTGGCGGCGTAGCGGCTGGTCCAGAAATCGACGATGGGCGAGAGGTCGCCCTCGTAGTCCGGCGCGGCGCCCAATACGTCGAATTCCAGCAGGTCCTGGTGGAGATAGACCTGGCTCTCCCCGGTTTCGGCCAGGATGAGGAATTCGTGGCTGAGATTGCCGCCGATCGGCCCGGTATCTGCCTGCATCGGGATCGCCTTCAGCCCCATGCGCGCGAAGGTGCGCAGATAGGCGACGAACATCTGCCGGTAGCTGCGCTGCGCGCCCTCATAGTCGAGGTCGAAGCTGTAGGCATCCTTCATCAGGAATTCGCGGCCGCG
>JAEWCI010000085.1 GCA_023390705.1 Pseudomonadota bacterium | reverse complement strand
GGGCATGGCCGCGGGCCTCGCCCTGCTGGCCCGCTGCCCGGCCCGGGCGACGCGGCTGGTGCTGGACGTCTCCGGCGATGGCAGCCACAACCACGGCAGGCCGCCCGGCCTGGTGCGCGACATCGGCGTTGCCGCCGGCGTCACCCTGAACGCCCTGGCGGTGCTGAACGAGGAGCCGGACCTGCTGGAGCACTACCGGGCGGAGGTGATCGGCGGCCCCGGCAGCTTCGCCATGGCCTGCCCCGACTACCCCGCCTTTGCCGAGGCGATCCGCCAGAAGCTGCACCGTGAACTTGGTGGCCTTCTCCTCTCCCGTGCCACCATGGCATCTCCCCCGCGAAGCTGATGGAGCCAAGCCTGATGTTGTTGCTGATCCCCGGCCCGGTGCAGACCAGCCAGGCGGTGAAGGCCGCCATGGCACAGGACATCGCGCCCTGGGACAATGATTTCCGTGCCGTGGTCTCCAGGATACGCGACCGGGTGCGGGAGATCGCCGGCGGCGTGGCGGGGGAGCACGCCGCCCTGCCGGTGCAGGGTTGCGGCCATTTCACCATGGAAGCCACCATCCGCAGCTTCGTGCCCCCGGGCGGCAAGCTGCTGATCCCGCAGAACGGCACCTATACCGAACGCGCCATCCGCCTGGCGCGGGAGGCCGGGCGGCTGGCGGTGCCGCTGCCCGGCCCGGATACAAGGCCCGTCACCGGCGAGGAAGTGGCCGCGGCGCTGGCAGCGGACCCGGAGATCGGCCATGTGGTGCTGGTCCACAGCGAAACCGGCAGCGGCATCGTGAACGACCCGGAAGCGGTCGGCGCCGCGGTGCGCGCCGCCGGGCGGCGGCTGATCCTGGACGCGGTTTCCGCCTTCGGCGCGCTGCCCTTCCGGCTGGACGCCCACCCGGAATGCGATGCGGTGGTCTTCACCTCCGGCAAGTGCCTGGAAGGGATGCCGGGCATCGGCTTCGCCGTGGCACGGGTGGAAACCCTGCTGGCCGGGGCGGGCCAGGCCGGCTCCTGGGCCTTCGACCTGGCCGATATCTACGGCCATGCGCAGCGCGCCGGTTGGGGCAGCATCCGGTTCACCCCGCCGGCCCAGACCCTGGCCGCCCTGGACGTGGCCCTCGAACTCTACAAAGCGGAGGGCGGCCAGCCTGCCCGGCTGGCCCGTTACCGGGAGAATGCCCGGGTGCTGCATGAAGGCGTGTGCGGGCTTGGCCTGACGCCGTATCTGGAGGCGCAGCAGCAGGGGCCGGTGATCGTCACCGTGCGCCAGCCGGCCGACCCGGCCTTCGAATTGCAGGGCTTCGTGGACGCGCTGAAGGCGCATGGCGTGCTGATCAGCAATTTCTTCAACACGCGGCTGCCGACCTTCCGCGTCGGCTGCATCGGCGCCATCGGCCCGGACGAGATGCACCGCGCCGTTCGGGCGATCGGCGCGGCGCTGGATGATCTCGGGGTCAGGCGGCGGGAGGCGGCCTGAACCGGCCCGCCGCCACACCCCTTCCCGTGAAGGAAGGGGCAATGGCGGCCGGGTTCAGAAGCGGTAGCGGACGGAAGCGCCGATCACCCAGGGGTCCAGGTTCACCCGGGTATTGATCAGGCCGCTGTTCACGCTGGCATCGGGCCGCAGCCAGATCTTCTTGGCATCCACGTTCAGCAGCCAGTTCGGCGCCAATTCATAGTCCACGCCGATATTGAGGGCCGGGGCCACCGCCGGCTCCACCCGCACCCGGTTCACCGGGGCGCTGTAGCTTCCGCCATGGCCGTAGAAGAAGGTCACGTTCAGGCCGGCGCCGATATAGGGGCTGAAGCGCGATTCCGGGAAGAAGTGGTACTGGAAGGTCAGGGTCGGCGGCAGCACCCAGACATGGCCGAGCCGCAGATTGCCCAGCGCGCTGCCCTGCAGCCGCAGGTCGTGCTGGGTGGTCGCCGCGATCAGGTTCACCGCGAGGTTCGGGGTGAAGAAATAGGTGGCGTCGAGCTGGGCGGAACCCGAGTTGCTGGCCTTCACGGTGCCGCCGACGAGGGGAACCTGGCGGCCGCCGCTTTCCGGCAGCACGCCGATGCCGCCGAAGCCGATCACCACGTCGCCGGCCCGCTTGCCGCGCGGGGCGTCCTGCGCCATGGCCGGCGCCGCCGCCACGGCGATGCCCGCCGCAACCGCCAGCGCACCCGGCAGCTTCGCAATCTTCCTGAGCATTGTCATTGCATCCGATCTGTGGCGGCCCCTGCCACCGCAGTCGTGATGGATATACTGCGCCGCGTCGTGAGACATTGCGGTGCATCAAGACCCTGTGTTGCGAAAACAACACTGTCACCCGACTGCTTCAGTCGGACATTGGCCAGGGCAGAGGGGCGGGACTACTTGCCCTTGCGCTTCGCAGCCTTGCCGACGGCGTGGCCCGCTGCCTCCAGCGCCGCCAGCCTTCCGGGCAGCGCGGCCAGGATCGCCGGGCGGCGATCCTTCTCCTTCTTCCAGTGCTTGCGGTCCTTGCGGGTCATCCCGCAACCGAAGCACCAGCCCGTCTCCTTTTCGTAGCGGCAGATATCGATGCAGGGGCTGGCCATGCCGGGCGGGACGCGCGCCCGGCGCGGAGGTTCCCCGGCTTGCCGGCACGCCTTGCCCCGCGATACTCGCCCGGCAGGACGAATCCGACCGGGAGCCACCGCCCGGGACCTTTGCCGCCATCACGGGCGCACGGCACAGGCCCTGCCCGAACAGCCAGGAGAATCGCATCGCATGGCCAGTGATCTCGAGATCGCCCGCGCCGCCACCCTGCGGCCCATCGTCGAGATCGCCGCGCGGGCCGGCATCCCGGCCGAGGCGCTGGAACCCTATGGGCGCCACAAGGCCAAGGTGGCGCTTGATTTCGTCCGGGCCCAGGCGGCGAAGCCGGCAGGCAAGCTGGTGCTGGTGACCGGCATCTCACCGACGGCGGCGGGCGAGGGCAAGACCACCACCACCATCGGCCTTGGCGACGCGCTCAACGCGCTGGGCACGAGGACGATGATCTGCCTGCGCGAGCCCTCGCTCGGCCCCTGCTTCGGGGTGAAGGGCGGGGCGACCGGCGGCGGCCGGGCGCAGGTGGCGCCGATGGAGGACATCAACCTCCATTTCACCGGCGACTTCCATGCCATCACCAGCGCCAACAACCTGCTGGCCGCGATGGTGGACAACCAGCTCTACTGGGGCAACGAGCTGGGGCTCGACCCGCGCCGCGTCACCTGGCGCCGCGCCATGGACATGAACGACCGGAACCTCCGCAACACGGTGGTGGGGCTCGGCGGCGTCGCCCAGGGCGTGCCGCGTGAGGACGGCTTCGACATCACCGTGGCGAGCGAGGTGATGGCCATCTTCTGCCTGGCGCGCGACCTGGGGGACCTGCAGTAACGGCTCGGCCGCATTATCATCGGCGCGACCTGGGGCGGGGCGCCGGTGACGGCGCGCGACATCAAGGCGGATGGTGCCATGGCGGCGCTGCTGCGGGACGCGCTGGCACCCAACCTGGTGCAGACGCTGGAAGGCTCGCCCGCGCTGGTGCATGGCGGTCCCTTCGCGAACATCGCGCATGGCTGCAACAGCGTGATCGCGACGAAGCTCGGCCTGGGCCTTGCCGATGTGGTGGTGACCGAGGCCGGCTTCGGCGCCGACCTGGGTGCGGAGAAATTCCTCGACATCAAGTGCCCGAGCGCCGGGCTGGCGCCGGACGCCGCGGTGGTGGTCGCGACGGTGCGCGCGCTGAAGATGCATGGCGGCGTAGCCAAGGCGGCGCTTGGCGCGGAGGATGTCGCGGCGGTGGAACGCGGCGTGGTGAATCTCGCGCGACATGTCGAGAACCTGCGGAAATTCGGACTTCCGGTCGTGGCGGCGCTCAACCGCTTCACCAGCGACACCACGGCGGAGCTCGAGGCGGTGCGCGCCGCCATGGCGCGCATCGGCGCCGAAACCTGCCTCTGCACGCATTGGGGCGAGGGTCCCGCCGGCGCGGCCGAGCTGGCGCGCAGCGTGCGCAGGCTGCTGGATGAGGGGCGCGCGAATTTCCGCCCGCTCTACGCGCCGGAACTGCCGCTGGCAGAGAAGCTGCGCACCATCGCGCGGGAGATCTACCACGCGGCGGAAGTGCAGATCCCCCCTCCGGTCGCGGGGCGGCTGCGCCGGTTCGAGGACCAGGGCTTCGGTCGTGTGCCGGTCTGCGTCGCGAAGACGCAGTACAGTTTCAGCGGCGACCCGATGCTGCTGGGCGCGCCGGAAGGCCATGTGCTGCCGGTGCGCGAGGTGCGGCTTTCCGCCGGCGCGGGTTTCGTCGTCGCGGTTTGCGGTGAGATCATGACGATGCCCGGCCTGCCCCGCCGCCCGGCGGCGGAGAGCATCGGCCTGGATGCCGAAGGCCGCATCCAGGGCCTGTTCTGAGTTTCATCCACTCACGCCACAGCGCTCCGCACAGGGACGTGCATCACGCTCCGTGCGGCTACACGCAAGGGTGTCCGGCAGCGGACTGCCCGGCGGTGGCGGCTCGGATATTGTCGGCGCCAGGTCATCGGACTCATGCCGAGAAGGATCGCCGGCAACGTATGGAGCGGAAACTGGCGCCGTCCCCGGACGCCTTCGCCACCGCGGTCGCCGCGGAAATTCCGCGGCTGCGTCGCTTCGCCCGCGTGCTGGCGCGGCGGACCGATGCCGCGGATGATCTGGTGCAGGAAACACTGGTGCGCGCCATCGCGGCGCGCGCGCAATTCGTCCCGGGCACCAACCTGCGGGCTTGGTTGTTCACCATCCTGCGTCATGCCAGCGCGGCCGGTGCGCGGCGTGATGCCCGCAGCCCCTTCGCCCCTTCCGACAGGCTGCCTGAAGCCGCGGTTTCCGGCGGGCAGGAGGAACGTCACTCCATGCGCGACCTGGCCGCCGGCTTCGGCCGCCTGCCGCGCATCCAGCGCGAGGCGCTGTGGCTGGTGGTAGTGGAGGGGCTGGACTACGCCGAGGCGGCGCGCATCCTCGGCGTGCCACCGGGCACGCTGCGTTCCCGCCTCTCACGCGCGCGGGAGGCCCTGCGGCGCGCAGTGGGCGAGGAACCGGAACGGGAAGCCTGAACC
>JAEWCI010000574.1 GCA_023390705.1 Pseudomonadota bacterium | reverse complement strand
GTCCAGCTCCACCACGCAGCCACGGGCCTGCACATGCTGGTCGGCGAAAACATCGGCAAGCTTGTTGATCGGGCCGCAGCCGATCTTCTGCGCCTCCAGCGCCGCCACCCAATCGGCGGTGGTCCGGGACTGCATCACCGGCGTCAGTGCTTCGGTCACCGCCTGGCGGTTCGCCACGCGGGCGGCGTTGGTCCTGAAGCGCTCATCGGCCAGCAGCTGCTCGCAGCCGAAGGCGTTGCAGAAGCGCTCGAAGGTCGGGTCGTTGCCGACGGAAAGCACGATGTGTCCGTCCTGGGTCGGGAAGACCTGGTAGGGCGCGATGTTCGGGTGCTGGTTGCCCAACCGCGGCGGGTTCTCCCCGGTCGAGAGATAATTCATGCCCTGGTTGGCCAGCCAGGCGACATGCGTATCGAGCATGCCGATGTCGATCTGCTGGCCTTCCCCGGTGCTGTTGCGGTGGTTCACCGCGGCGAGGATGCCGATGCAGCCATAGAGGCCGGCGAACAGGTCCGCCACCGGCACGCCCACCTTCTGCGGCGAGCCGTTGGGCTCCCCGGTCAGGCTCATCACCCCGCCCATGGCCTGGATCAGCGCGTCGTAGCCCGGGCGCGGCGCATAGGGGCCGGTCTGGCCGAAGCCGGTGATGGAGCAGTAGATCAGCCGCGGATACTTCGCCTTGAGCTGGTCGTAGCCCAGCCCGTATTTCGCCAGCGCGCCGACCTTGAAATTCTCCACCAGGATGTCGCAGTGGCCGAGCAGCTTGTGGATGATCTCCTGGCCCTCGGGCTTGGCGATATCCAGCGTCACGCTCTTCTTGTTGCGGTTGACCCCGAGGAAATAGGCGCTCTCCCTGGTTTCCGGCCAGAAGGGGGGCGCGAAGCCGCGGGTGTCGTCGCCGGCCGCCGGCCGCTCGGTCTTGTTGATCTCCGCGCCGAGGTCGCCCAGCATCTGGGTGCAGGTCGGCCCCGCCAGGACGCGGGTGAGGTCGAGGACGCGGAGGCCCGCGAGCGGGCCGTTCGGGGTGGCCATGGACAGTCTCCGTGGGGTTGCCTCGTGCTTACTCGGCGCCCCCGCGCCGGGCAACCCTTCGGCGCGGCCACGGGCGGGCCTGCCCGGCCCTTGCCGGGCGTCATGCCCCGGCGCATGGTCCCGCCACCCGAATGCGCGCCGAGACGGAGGACGCCCATGCTCGACCGGCCCCACCCCACCCCCGCCGCCCCCACCCTGGACCCCTTCGCGCTGGCGAAGGCGCTGTCCGGTTTCCATTTCATCGGCGGTGGCTATGTCCCGGCGCGCAGCGGCAGGACCTTCGCCGTGGTGAACCCGGCCACCGGCCAGGAAGTGGCCCGCGCCGCCGAAGGCGATGCGGCCGATGTGGACGCCGCTGTGCAGAACGCCGCCAAGGCGCAGAAGGACTGGGCCAAGATACCGGCGCGCAAGCGCGGCGCCCTGGTGCATGCCTGCGCCGCCCTCCTGAAGGAGCATGCCGAGGAGCTGGCGAAGCTCATCGCGCTGGAAACCGGCAAGGCGCTGCGCACCGAAAGCCGCGTGGAAGCGGGCGTCGTCGCCGACATCTTCGAATTCTTCGGCGGCCTCGGCTCCGAGCTGAAGGGCGAGAGCGTGCCCTTCGCGCCGAACGTGCTTTCCGTCACGGTGCGGGAACCGCTGGGCGTGGTCGGCGCCATCATCCCCTGGAACGTGCCGATGCTGCTGATGGCGCTGAAGGTGGCGCCGGCGCTGGTGGCGGGCAACACGGTGGTGGTGAAGTCCGCCGAGGAAGCGCCGCTTGCCGTGCTGCGCATCTGCGAGCTGATGAACCGCATCCTGCCGCCCGGCGTGTTCAACATGCTCTCCGGCTACGGCCCGGAATGCGGCGCGCCGCTGGTGGAGCACAGGCTGGTGCGCAAGCTGACCTTCACCGGCAGCGTCGAGACCGGCAAGATCGTCGCCAAGGCGGCGGCGGAGAAGCTGATCCCGGTCACGCTGGAACTCGGCGGCAAGTCGCCGATGATCGTCTTCACCGATTGCGACTTCGAGAAAACAGTGAGCGGTGCGCTGACCTCGATGCGCTTCACCCGCCAGGGGCAGAGCTGCACCGCGGCAAGCCGCATCTATGTGGAGCGGCCGATCTTCGACAAATTCGTCCAGGCGATGAAGACCGCCGTGGACAACATGGTAATGGGCGACCCGCTGGACGAGAAGACCGATATCGGCACCATCATCAGCCAGGGCCAGTTCGAGAAGGTGCAGGGCTTCATCAAGGAAGGCACCGCGACGCCGGGCGCCACTGCGCATGTCTGCTCGGCGATGCCGAAGGACCAGGCGCTGAAGAAGGGGCTTTTCCTGCAGCCCGTCATCTTCACCGGCCTTACCAGGGAAAGCCGGCTGGTGAGGGAGGAGATCTTCGGCCCGGTCACCGTCATCCAGCCCTTCGACGACGCCGAAGCCGTGCTGGCCGAGGCGAATGACAGCGAATACGGCCTGGCCGCAAGCCTCTGGACCAACAACCTGAAGGTCGGGCTGGACCTGGCGCACCGGCTGGAAGCCGGGCTGGTGCAGATCAACCAGAACCTCGTCGTGCAGGCGAATCTCAGCTATGGCGGGGTGAAGTCCTCCGGGCTCGGCAAGGAAGCCAGCCTGGAAGCCATGCTGGAACACTTCACCCACAAGAAGACCATCATGGTGAACATGGCCTGATCCGGCCGCGACCCATCGGCTGATCCAGGGGACTGGCGCCGCTGGCCGGTCCCCGGGGTCTTCCCTCCCAATCCTCCGCCCCGGTTCCGGGCGGCCCCTGTCCCGGCGAAGGCCGCCCTCCCCGCCCCTGACCCGCCGGCCATCCTGGCCCGGCCCTTGGGCAAGAACCGGCTCGTGCCGGACATCCCGGCATGGCGGCCCCGCGCCACGCGTCGCCGACCGCAGGAACGAACCCGCCCGACCGGCATTCAATCCCTGGCCGCGCCCGGCCGGGCCGGCCCGCTGCTCCCTGACGCCCGCGCCATGGGGGCGGCGCCTCCTTCCGCCCGGGCCCCGCGGGGAGCCGACAGCATGAGCCGGAGCGATTTCGACACCTGGATGTGGGCCGAGGCCTGCGAGCACCTGGCCCGTGCCGAACGCCTGCACCGCCAGTTCTTCGAGCCGAGGCGCCCGGCCACCGCAGGCCGCCTCCCCACCTGGCAGCCGCCGGCCGATGTGCTGGAAACCGAACGGGAGGTGCTGATCATCGTCGCCCTGCCGGGCGTGGACCCCGCCGGTGTGGAGGCACTGATCGAAGGCGGCATGCTGCGCGTGGCCGGCACCCGGATCCTGCCGCCCGAGCTTCGCGCCGCCGCGATCCACCGGCTGGAATTGCCGCAGGGCCGGTTCGAACGGCAGGTGCCGCTCCCGGCGGGCCGCTACAGCCCGCAGGTGCGGCACGCCCTCGTCAATGGCTGCCTGGTTGTCAGGCTCGACAAGATCGCCTGAAGCCGCCCGGAGCCGGAGCCAGCCCATGCCCTTCCCCGAACACGACCGCCGCCTCCGCGCACCCGACCTGGGCCCTGCCGCCGGCGGAGAGGATACCCCCAGCCTGCCGCCGGATGCCCTGACCATCCTGCCGGTACGTGACACCGTGCTGTTCCCGGGCGCGGTGCTGCCGCTCACGGTCGGCCGCCCGGCATCCATCCTGGCCGTGCAGCAGGCGATGCGCGATGGCCAGCAGATCGGCGTGGTGATGCAGCGCGACCCGGAGGTGGCGGAACCCACGGCCGAGCAACTGCACCGCACCGGCACGGTGGCGAACATCCTGCGCTGGGTGACCGCGCCCGATGGCTCCCACCAGCTGGTCTGCCAGGGCGTGCAGCGCTTCCGGGTGCTGGACTGGATGGCGGGCCGGCCCTTCCTCGCCGCCGGCGTCTATCGGGTCGAGGAACAGGAAAGCCAGGCGCCGGAGATCGAGGCGCGGCTGCTCCACCTGCGCAGCCAGGCGCTGGAAGCGCTGCAACTGCTGCCGCAGGCGCCCGAGGGCCTGGTGACCATGGTCCAGGGCATGGAAAGCCCCGGCGGCCTCGCCGACCTCGTCGCCGCCTATCTCGACCTGCGGCCGGAGGAGAAGCAGGAAATCCTGGAGACCTTCGACCTGATCCCCCGCATGGACCGGGTCTCCTCGGCGCTGGCCAAGCGGCTGGAGGTGCTGCGGCTGACCGCCGAGATCGACCGCCAGACCCGCGCCAGCCTGGGCCAGCGCCAGCGCGAGGCGGTGCTGCGCGAGCAGATGGCGGCGATCCAGCGCCAGCTCGGCGAGGACGAGGGCAAGTCTGCGGAAATCAAGGAACTGGCCGAGGCGATCGAGAAGGCCGGCATGCCGGCCGAGGTGGAGGCGGCCGCCCGCAAGGAGTTGCGCCGGCTGGAGCGGATGTCCGAAGCCTCGCCCGAGCATGGCATGGTCCGCACCTATCTCGACTGGCTGATCGAGCTGCCCTGGCGCCTGCCGGAGGAACGCCCGATCGACATCGCCGAGGCACGGCGCATCCTGGACGAGGACCATTTCGGCCTGGAGAAGATCAAGCGCCGCATCGTCGAGTATCTCGCAGTGCGCAAGCTGGCACCGCAGGGCAAGGCGCCGATCCTCTGCTTCGTCGGGCCGCCCGGCGTCGGCAAGACCTCGCTCGGCCAGTCCATCGCCCGCGCCATGGGCCGCGCCTTCGTCCGCGTCTCGCTCGGCGGCGTGCATGACGAGGCGGAGATCCGCGGCCATCGCCGCACCTATATCGGCGCGCTGCCCGGCAACATCGTCCAGGCCATCCGCAAGGCGGGCGCGCGCGACTGCGTCATGATGCTGGACGAGATCGACAAGATGGGCCGCGGCATCCAGGGCGATCCCTCGGCGGCGATGCTGGAGGTGCTGGACCCCGAGCAGAACGGCACCTTCCGCGACAACTACCTGGGCGTGCCCTTCGACCTCTCGCGCGTCGTCTTCATCGCCACCGCGAACATGCTGGACACCATCCCCGGGCCGCTGCGCGACCGGATGGAGATCATCGACCTCAGCGGCTACACGGAGGCGGAGAAGCTGCAGATCGCTCGGCGCTACCTGGTGCGCCGGCAGCTTGAAGCGAATGGCCTGAAGCCCGAGCAGGCCGAAGTCACCGACGCGGCGCTCAGCGCCATCATCCAGTCCTATACGCGCGAAGCCGGGGTGCGCGGGCTGGAACGCGAGATCGGCCGGGCGCTGCGCCACGCCGCCGTGCGCATCGCCGAAGGCAGCGCGACCCAGGTGCGCATCGGACCGGAGGATCTGGCCACCATCCTCGGCCCGCCGCGCTTCGAGAACGAGGTGGCGATGCGCACCAGCATCCCGGGCGTGGCCACCGGCCTGGCCTGGACCCCGGTGGGCGGCGACATCCTCTTCATCGAGGCAACCCGCACCCCGGGCAGCGGCCGGCTGATCCTGACCGGACAACTCGGCGAGGTGATGCGGGAAAGCGCGCAGGCCGCGCTGAGCCTGGTGAAGAACCGCGCCGTGGCGCTCGGCATCGACCCCGCCCTCTTCGAGAAGAGCGACATCCATATCCATGTCCCGGCCGGCGCGACTCCGAAGGACGGGCCGAGCGCCGGCGTCGCCATGTTCACGGCGCTCGTCTCCCTGTTCACCGAACGCATGGTGCGCAGCGACACGGCGATGACCGGGGAGATCAGCCTGCGTGGCCTGGTGCTGCCGGTGGGCGGCATCAAGGAGAAGGCCACGGCGGCGGCGCGTGCCGGGCTTCGGCGCGTGCTGATGCCGGCGCGCAACCGCAAGGACCTTGAGGACATCCCCGAGGACGCCCGAAGGACGCTCGAATTCATCTGGCTGGAACGCGCGGAGGAGGCGGTCGCGGCAGCGCTGGAGCCACCTGCCACCGACAAGCCGGCCGGGGCGGAACCGACGGCCCGCTGAGCGCGCGCCCATCCGCTCCGGGATGGCGCCAGGGCGGGCGGGGCATCCCGCACCGGCCAGCATTCATGCTGGCCGGCATGACTTTCTACGCAGCGCGCAGCCGCCACGCCAACCCTGCGCGCATGATACCGCCGAGCCTGCGCATCGCCGCTCCCTGCCCGCCGGCGCTATCCCCCGGTCGCCGTGCCCGCCGGTGCAGGCGCCGCCCGCCGCTGCCCCGCCGCCGCGGTCTTCAGCAGGAAGGCCGGGTCGCCATAGAATACGTAGTCGGCCCAGTCGGCCGCGCCCTCGCCCAGGGCATTGACCGCGAGGCGCGCGCGCAGCAGCGCGGAGCCGATCGCCTCGCCGCCCAGCAATTCCCTGTAGAAGGTCTCGGCGAAGGCTGCCGCCGCCGCATCCCCCACCGGCCAGTAGGTGCCGAGGTAATTGGCGACGCCGCCGGCCAGGAAGGATTCCGCGAAGCCGACGGTGCCGCGCACCGGGTCGCCCGCGCGCTCCTCCTCCGCCCCCAGGCGACGCACCCGCGCGGATTCGCAGGCGTTGAAGACGACCAGCGCCGGCAGCCGGGACAGCGAGGCGAGGTCGGCGCCCGAAAGCACCTCCCGCCCATGGCACAGGATGCCGCTGCGGGCCGGCTGCGCCGGGTCGAAGAAGGCATGCCCGGCATAGTGGACCACATCGAATTCGCCCGAGGCGAAGCAGTCCAGCAATTCCCTCCGGCGCGCCTGCGGCCCCCGCAACTCCCGCACCCGGCCGGCGCGCAGCGGCCCGCGCAGCAGGGCGCCGACCCGATCGCCTTCCTTGCGCGCGCCCGGCAGGTCCTCGGTGGGGTCCACCACCAGCAGCACGTCCAGGCCGGGCGTGCGGGCGCGCTCCTCCACCCATTTGGCGACGGAGAGCAGGCCGCCGTCATAGCGGTGGGTCAGCCCCCCGCGCAGCGCCGGCGCCGCACCATCGGCGAGGTGGATCGCCTCCCACGGCACCCGTGACATGGCCGCGTCATGCACCACGACCAGCGGCGGTGCTGCCGGATTCCCGCCCCCGGAGCCAGGGGGCGGCGCCGTCTCCCGCGCAAGGATGTCGCGCAGACCCGGTTCCAGCACCAGCCGGGCCAGTTCCTCGCCGAAGGCCCGCACATCGCCGAGGCCCCTGGCCCCGTCGTTCAGCCGCTCCAGCAGCGCCTGCAATTCCCGCTGCCGCCGCTGGGTCAGTGGCTGCCGTCCGCCATAGATCGCGGCGCGGCCGCCGGAAGTCAGCACCGAACCGACGACGCTTGCCCCGCCGCCGGCATCGATCTCCTCGCGCACC
>JAEWCI010000562.1 GCA_023390705.1 Pseudomonadota bacterium | reverse complement strand
CTGCTCCACCGGCTGATCGGCGGCCTGCCGGCCCGCCGATGAGGTGCCACGGCTCCCGCCTCCGGCGGCCCGGGGCGAGTTGCCGGGGGGCGATACCCCTCGTGCCCTGGCCGGCACTCGCGAATGTTTTGCCGCCCCCGGGATGTCCCCGCCTGCCCCATCCCTGTCATCGAATCGCCGCAGGCAGCAGGATGGTCGCGAACCGGCCCCGGGGAAGCCTGCTGCATGGATATCTCGCCCCCGCCGGCCTGGCGGGCGGACCGCCCGAATCCCAGGCTGATGCCGGAACCAGCTCTCTCCCGCCCTTCCCCTTCCAAGGCGCTGCCCCGCGTCATGGCGGCGCTGTTGCTGGCCGCGGTGGTGCTGCCGCTTGCCGTCACCGCCGCCGCCGCCTGGATGAGCTGGCGGGAGGTCTGGCGGGAAACCCAGGCCGAGATGGAGCGCGCCGCCGGGGGCGCCGCCGAATATGCCCGCCGGGTACTGGACAGCCACCGCATGGCGGTGGACCGGGTGAACGACCTGCTGCGCGGCCTCTCCGACGAGGAGATCCGGGCCAGGGAGGCGGAACTCCATGCCGCCCTGCGGAGCCTGATCAAGGACACGCCGCAGGCGCAGACCGCCTATGTGCTGGACCGCACCGGGCACCTGCTGGTCAGCGCCGGCACCTTCCCGGTGATGCGCGACCTCAGCTTCACGGACCGCGAGCATCACCACCTGCTGGCAGTGGCCGATGCGCCGCCGGTGGTGGTCACCCGCATCTATGCCGGCCGCACCCAGGGCAACGTGTTCTTCGCCGTCGCCCGCCGCCGGCGGGATACCGGCAACGCCGGCATCACGCCGGGGGAATTCGACGGCCAGGCCAATGTCGCGGTCAGCCCGCGCGAGGTCGGCGAGAGCCTGCGCCGCCTGGCCCGCCAGCCCGGGGATTCCCTGGCGCTGATCCGCGCCGATGGCGAGGTGCTGGCGCGTTCGCTGGTGGAGGGCGACCCGCCGCCCTTCCGCCTGGCGCCGGACAACGCCATCCTGCAACGCATGGCGGGCGGGGAGGAACTGGCCGTGGCTTCCGGCGCCTCGCCAGTGGATGGCGTGCGCCGCATCGCCGCCTGGCGGAAGGTGGAGGGCTGGCCGGTCTATGCCGTGGCCGGCCGCCCGCATGCCACCGTGCTGGCGCGCTGGCGGCGCAGCCTGGCCACCCAGATCGCGGTCGGGGTGCCGGCGACGCTGGCGCTTCTCGGCCTGGCGCTGCTGGTCCGCCGTGCCCAGTACCGCCTGGTGCAGGCGAATGAGGGCCTGGAGCGCCGCGTCGCGGAACGCACCGCCGCCCTGGCCGAAAGCGAGGCGCGCCTGCGGCATGTGCAGCGCGTCGGCCGGGTCGGCGGCTTCGAGATCGACCTGCGCACCGGCGTCAACCGCCGCTCGGCGGAATACATGCAGGTGCAGGGCCGGTTGCCGGAAGCCGCGCTGGAAGCCCATGAGGACTGGGTCCGCCGCCTGCACCCGGAGGATCGCGACAGCGCCGAGCGCCTGTTCTTCGAGGCGGTGGCGGATGGCACGCCGAACACCGAATACGCCCAGGAATACCGCATCGTGACGCCGCAGGGCGAGACGCGCTGGATCGCCGCCCGCGCCGAGATCACCCGGGACGCCACGGGCCGCGCGCTGGGCATGGTCGGCGCGCATATGGACATCACCGAGCTGAAGATGGCGCAGCTCGCCCTGGCCGAGGGCGAGGCCCGGCTGCGCGCGGCCCTGCGCGGCGCCCGGCTGGGCACCTGGGAACGCCATCTGCCGAGCGGCGCCGCCAGTTGGGACGCCCGCGCCACAGAGATCTATGGCGGGCTGACGCCGGAAGCAGCCGCCCCGGACTTCGCCGAATGGCGCGCCCGGATACACCCGGAAGACCGTGCGACCCGTCTCACCGCCATCGAGGCCGCCATCGCCCCCGGCGGGCCGGACAGCTACGACGCCGAATTCCGCTTCCGCCGCAATGATGGCGGCTGGAACCGCGTGGCCATCCATGGCGCGGTCGTGGAACGGGACCCGCTGACCGGCCGCGGCCTGCGGCTGGCCGGCGTGGTGCAGGACGTGACGGCGCAGCGCGCGCAGGAAGCGCAGCAATGGCTGCTGATGCGGGAACTGGACCACCGCGCCAAGAACGCCCTGGCCGTGGTGCAGGCCGCCCTGCGGCTGACCCCGAAATCCGATGCGGCCAGCTATGCCGCGGCGGTGGGCGGCCGCGTCGCCGCCCTCGCGCGGGCGCATACCCTGCTTGCCGCCGGCCGCTGGCAGGGCACCGAGCTGCGCAGCCTGGTGGAGGCGGAGCTTGCCAGCTTCCTGCCCGAAGCCACGGGTGACGCGCCCTCACGCGCGCTGCTGGAAGGGCCGCCGCTCAGCGTCACCCCCGGCGCGGCGCAGGCGCTTTCCATGGCGGTGCACGAACTGGCGACCAATGCGGTGAAATACGGCGCGCTGTCGGTACCCGGCGGCCGGCTTCGCGTCACCTGGCAGCCGGACTTCGCGGCCGGGCTGCTGCAGCTGGTCTGGCAGGAAAGCGGCGGCCCGCCGATCACCGCCCCTCCCGGCCGCCGCGGCTTCGGTTCCCGCGTGATCATGGCGACGATCCGCGACCAGCTTGGCGGCACGGTGGAGAGGGACTGGCAGGCCGGGGGGCTGGTCTGCCGGCTGACGCTGCCGCTGGACCGCATCCTGCCGCAGGAAGGCGCCGGCGACGAACTGCCGGCGCCGAAGCTGCCGCTTTCCCGCATGGCTTGACCGCGCCCGCCCGCGCCTTCGAAGCTTCCCGGCGCCGCCTGCCAGCCAATGGAGGAAACCCCCGTGAAGGCTTCGCTTTTCTACCTGCCCAGCATCGCCAGCCGCGCCGAGATCGAGCAGGGCATGGCCGGCATGAACGGCGAGTACTACCAGCGCATGCTGCGCGAGCTTTCGGAACAGATCCGCCTGGCCGACGACCTAGGCTACGATTCCGTCAGCTTCACCGAACACCATTTCCATATCGAGGGCTTCGAGCTTTCCAACAACCCGGTGCTGCTGGATCTGTATTTCGCGATGCAGACGAAGCGCATCCGCGTCGGCCAGCTCGGCATCGTGCTGCCGGCCGCCAACCCCATCCGCGTGGCCGAGGACATCGCCATGCTGGACCACATGACCGGCGGCCGCGCCTGCGCCGGCTTCGCCCGCGGCTACCAGCGCCGCTGGGTGGACGTGATGGCGCAGCAATCGCACGGCATCCATGGCGCCCTGCCGAACCAGCACGACGAAATAGACGCCGCCAACCGCCTCGCCTTCGAGGAGAACCTGCGGATCATCAAGAAATGCTGGACGGAGGAGATGCTGACCTACGAAGGGAGGTTCTGGAAGATCCCCGCCGGCCCGACGCCCTGGACGCTGGAGACCACCGCGAAATACGGCAAGGGGGTGGAGGATGGCGTGCTGAAGGCGGTGGGCGTGGTGCCGAAGCCTTTGCAGAAGCCGCACCCGCCACTGTTCCAGCCCTTCGCGAGCAGCGAGAACACCATCCGCCTCTGCGCGCGGGAGGGCATCACGCCGATCCTGCCGGCGATGCACCCCTCGCACGAGGACAAGCTGTACGACGTGTACGCGGGGATGTCCGGCCAGCCCAAGGGCGCCGGCATGGGCGTGCTGCGCGACGTCATCATCGCCGATACGGATGAGGAAGCGATGGCGCTGTGGAAGGACAGCGGCCAGTTCACCGGCCGCGCCTGGTTCGAGCCCTTCGGCTTCCGCCAGGGATTGCAGGACCCGGTGACGAAGAAATTCCCGACACCGGAGGAAGTCATCGCCCAGGGCTATGCCTATGTCGGCACCGTGGACACCGTGCTGCGCGCCATGGAAGCCTCTCAGCGCCGCCAGCCCGTGGATTGGACCTTCTGCTACACCTACAACGCCCTGGTCCCGCACGCGGTGCTGATGAGGAGCATCGAGTTATTCTGGACCAGGGTGATGCCCCGCTTCGCCTGAAATGGCCGCATCGCCAACCATACGGCGCCGCACCAGATGGCTGCGATGTCACCCGCCATACTCAATATGGTAATGTGGCGCGGCCTAGAGCCCTTTCAGGCAAATTCCACACGGTTTGCCGGAGAGAATGCGATCAGGAACAGGTGGTCGTGGCACCGTTCGGCAGGCCGGGATACAGGGGTGACTCTCCGGCCCTCCATGCGGGCCATGGCCGGTTCCGGCATCCGTGCCGTCACCTCCGCCCCTGCGCTCTTGCATTGGCTCCGGCTGCCCTGCCCGCCGGGGCGGCGGGCCAACAGGCGGAGAGCGACCATTGATGGAGTTGGTTACCGCGGCGGCGCCGCGCTTCCTTGAAATCCTTTGGCTGAACATCGTGCTGTCGGGCGACAACGCGGTCGTCATCGGCCTGGCCGCGGCCGGGCTGGCGCCGGAGTTGCGTGGCCGGGCAGTGCTGTTCGGCATCCTGGCCGCCGCGGTGCTGCGCATCGTGTTCTCGATCTTTGCCACCTGGTTGCTGGCGCTGTGGTGGGTGGCGCTGATCGGTGGCCTGGTTCTGCTCTACATCGCCTGGAATTTCCTGATGGAGCTTCGCTCCCATGGCGAGGGCGGGGAGGACGGGCAGGCGGTCGAGGAGAAGACCCTGGCCCAGGCGCTGTGGCAGATCGTGCTGGCCGACGTCTCGATGAGCCTGGACAACGTGCTTGCCGTGGCCGCCGTGGCGCGTGACAACCTGGTGCTTCTGGTCATCGGGTTGACGCTGTCGATCGTGCTGATGGGCCTGCTCGGCGGCGCATTGGCGCGGCTGCTGGAGCGGTACCGCGTGATCGCCTATGTCGGCGTGGGGCTGATCGCCTATATCGGCCTGGAGCTGACCTGGGAAGGCGCGGCGGCGGCGAACGAAATGCTCCAACTCGGTCTGCCGCTGCCCGTGCCGCATCACTGATACCGCTTACGGGAAGCCCCGGCCTTCGGGCCACTCCCGCGGTGTGCGCCGCCAGAGCAGTTTCACCATGTCCAGGCATGGCGAAACTGCTCTGGCCTTTGCTATTGACGCATGATCCGCGCCGAACTGTGTACGCCGCGGCTGAAAAAGCGCCGGTTCAGCGCCGTTCGAAGTCCAGACGCTCATCCACCGGCAGGCCCTGCAACCGGCGGCGCAGGCAGTCGAGCGCCATCTCCACCGCGCCCAGCCGCACCCATTCGCGGCCGCCGAGCAGCCGCGCCTCACGCACCAGCGTGCCGTCTGGGTCGGCCAGGCCGATGCTGATGTTGCCGCCCAGTTCCATGCGGTCACGGCCCTCGTCCATGGTGATGAGCACCGCCATGCCATGGGTCGCGCCGCTCTGGCCGCGCAGCGTGGCGGCCATGGCCTCGGCCGCCGCCGGGGAGAAGTCGCCATGCGCCATGCCCGCCGCGGCGGCGAGCTGCTCCGGGTCGCGGCTGACCAGGCCGCGGCGGAACACCTCTTCCGCCCCCGCCACCTGCAGCAGGCGGGAGGCGATGCCGCCGCCGGTGTAGCTCTCGGCCAGGGCGAGCGAGAAGCCGCGGGCGCGCAGCGCGGCCAGCACCACGGATTCCAGCGTCTCGCCATCCTCGGCGATGATGAAATTGCCCAGGCGGCGGCGCACCTCGGCCTCCACCGGCGCCAGCTTCGCGGCCAGCTCCGCCTCGTTCGCGGCGCGCACGGCCAGCTTGGTCTCCAGCTCCGGGTAGTGCGCCTGGAAGCCGAGCTTGACCCCGCCGCCCGGAGCCAGGTCCTCCACGCCCTTCAGCATCTCGTCGGCGCGGCTTTCGCCGATGCCGTAGGAATGGAAGCGCTTCAGCCTGCTGACACCGGGCAGCCCGGCCTTGGCCAGCAGCCGCGGCAGCACCTGCTCATCCAGCATGCGGCGCATCTCCCGCGGCACGCCAGGGGTGAAGTAGAAGCGCGCGGCGCCGATGGTGACGGCGAAGCCGCAGGCGGTGCCGATGGGGTTATCTATGAACTCGGCGCCTTCCGGCAGCATGGCCTGCTTGCGGTTGTTGGGCGGCATCACCCGGTTGCGGCGGGCATAGAAGGCCTCCATCCGCTCCAGCCAGGGCTGGTGCAGCACCAGGGGCACGCCCGCCGCCTCGGCCGCCATTTCCTGGGAGAGGTCGTCCACCGTGGGGCCCAGCCCGCCATTGACGATGACCGCATCGGCCCGCACCGCGGCCTGGCGAAAGGCTTCCCGCAGGGAAGCACGGTCGTCGCCCACCGTGCTGCCCCAGATCACCTCGAGCCCGGCCTCACCCAGGCGCTGGGCGATGTAGCCGTAATTGGTGTTGATGGTCTTGCCGGTCAGGATCTCGTCGCCGGTGCACAGGATTTCGATACGCATGTCCGTTCCCTCTCTGCCGCCGTACAGCGGCGAAAAGGCGGCGGGCTGTCAAGCCGCCCGCTTGCCGGGCGGGCCCGGCTGGTCTCCAATCATCCCCGGCCGGGCGCCGGACGCCAGGCGCCAAGGGAGGACCCCATGAAACTGCTCTTCGTCGAGGATTTCCGGCTCTGCGTGCTGCGGGGCAAGGAGGTGGTGGACGTCTCGGCCGTGGTGCAGGACATCCCGCATACCGGGCCGCATGACCTGATCAGCGGGCTGATCGCCCGGTTCGACGCTTACCGCGGCAGGCTGGAAGCTGCCGCCGCCTCAGGCAAGGGCGTGCCGCTCGCCTCCGTCCGCGTCCGCCCGCCGCTGCCCAAGCCGGGCAACATCGTCTGCATGGCGGTGAACTACATGGAGGACGGCACGCGCAGCGAACCGGCGCCGCTCAACGCCTTCCACAAGGCGGCCACCGCCGTCATCGGCCCCGGCGACACCATGGTGCTGCCCGACGTGCCCGCGACCATCTTCGAGGGCGAGGCGGAGTTGGCCGTGGTGATCGGCAAGCGCGCGAAGAATGTCAGCGCCGCCAATGCCATGGACCATGTCTTCGGCTACGTCAATTTCATCGACGGTTCAGCGCGCGGGCTGAAGCCGGCCAACAACAGCTTCTTCCAAATGAAGTCGCGCGATACCTTCGCGCCCATCGGCCCCTTCCTGGTGACGAAGGACGAGATCGCCGACCCACACGAGCTGCCGGTGAAGCTGTGGGTGAACGGCGAGATCAAGCAGGACTTCAACACCAACGACATGGCGCACAAGATCCCGCGCTGCATCGAATGGGTCAGCTCGATCCATACGCTGGAACCTGGCGACATCCTGGCCACCGGCACCAACCATCGCGGCCTCAACGCCTTCATGGACGGCGACAGGGTGGAGCTGGAGGTGGCCGGGCTGGGCCGGCTGGCCTTCAATGTGCGCGACGACCTGAAGCGCACCTGGTCGCGCGAAACCCGGCTGGACCGCCAGAACAAGGGCTTCGACACGCCGACGCCGCAGACCGGGGGCAAATACGCATCTTGAGCCGCCCGGCCGGCAGGTTCCAGGCAGCGGGGGCGGCGCCAGTGCGCGCCGCCTCCCTCACCCCGGCGGGGCGCGGTTGCGCATGTGCCGGGCAAGGCCCTCGACCTGCGGCAGCACCAGGGCATCCAGGCCGCGGTCGGCCACGGTTTCCCTCCAGGCACGGTTGAAGCAGGCCAGCCAGCCGGTGATCTCCGGCGTGTCGATCGGCGCGTGCAGGTGGCGGCGGCGCAGCATGGGCGGGCCGTGCTTCTCGACGAAGAGCGGCGGGCCGCCGAGCCAGCCGGTCAGGTATTCGAACAGCTTCTGCTCGGCCGCTGCCAGGCTGGGCGGATGGATGGCGCGGCAGGCGGCGGCTTCGGGAAGCTCGTCCATCAGTTGGTAGAAGCGCTGCACCAGGCGGCGCACGCCTTCCTCGCCGCCGATGCGGGCATAGGGGGTGAGTGCGGTGGGGTTTCCCGCGGCCAGTTCAGCGGCAGCCATCTTCAGTCACCTGCGCCTGTCCTCGGTCCCTTCAAACCACAGGGGAGGCGCCAGGGCAAAGCCCGTGGCACCTGCCCTCAGCCGAGGGCCTCAGCGGCCGTGGCCGTGCCCTTGAGCTTCACCGGAACGCGCAGGTAGCGCACGCCATTCGCCTCGGCCGGCGGGAAGCGGCCGGCGCGCATGTTCACCTGGATGGAAGGCAGCAGCAGCAGCGGCGCCGCGAGCGTGGCGTCGCGGGCGGTGCGGAAGCGGACGAACTCCTCTTCCGAGCTGCCGTCCTTCACATGCGGGTTGCGGGCGCGCTGCTCGGCCACGGTGCTCTGCCAGGCGTAATGGTCGCGGCCCGGCGCCTTGTAGTCATGGCACATCCACAGCCTGGTCTGCGGCGGCAGCGCCAGCAGGCGGCGGATGGAATGCCAGAGCCGGCGTGCGTCGCCGCCCGGGAAATCGGCCCGCGCGGTGCCGTAGTCATGCATGAAGATGGTGTCCCCGACGAAGACATCCTCCCCCATCCGGTAGGCGATGCAGGCCGGGGTGTGGCCGGGCAGGTGCATCACCTCCACCTCCAGCCCACCGATCGAAAAGCGCTCGCCATCGCGGAACAGGAGGTCGAAGTCGCCGGCATCCGGCTTCAGGTCCGCGGCGTCGAAGACCGGGCGGAAGATGCGCTGCACGTCGCGGATATGCTCGCCGATGCCGATCCTCGCGCCGGTCTTCGCCTTGATGTAGGGCGCGGCGGTCAGGTGGTCGGCATGGACATGGGTTTCCAGCACCAGCCCGATGGCCACGCCTTCCGCTCTGGCC
Source organism: Pseudomonadota bacterium (assembly GCA_023390705.1). Classification (GTDB taxonomy): domain Bacteria; phylum Pseudomonadota; class Alphaproteobacteria; order Acetobacterales; family Acetobacteraceae; genus JAEWCI01. The sequence continues at coordinate 2,455 of JAEWCI010000562.1, read as the reverse complement.
GCCTCCAGGATGGCATCGGCCGAACGGGTATCGGCCTCGCCGGCGCGGTGGTCCCAATCCAGCACCGGGTCGATCACCGCGCCCTGGCGGGAGGCGGCGTCCCAGACGAGGTAGCTGACAGTGTTGGTCGGCTCGTCGAAGAAGGCACGGATGACGGGGACTGTCATGTTTTCCTCCCTGCGTTCGATGCGGACCCTTTCCGTTCAGGCGGCAAGCTCCTTCAGCGCAACGGCCGTATCGGCCAGCAACTCCGGCGAAACCTGCTTCTGCTTCGTCACCAGCACGCGCCCGGCGGTGAAGTCGGCCGGGGCGTTCACCGCCTCCATCGCCAGCACGGCGTTGTCGGGGCCCAGTTGGAACAGCGTGAAGCCCGGCGCATCCGTGCTGCCGCGCAGCACGGTTTGCGTGGCACCGAAGGGCAGCCCGGCCATCTGCAGGTGCAGGTCGAACTGGTCGGACCAGAACCAGGGGATTTCCGGCACGGGCGGCGGTCGGTTGCAGAGATCGGCGGCAGCCTGCTTCGCCTGCTCGATGGCGTTGGGCACGCTTTCCAGCCGGTGGCTGCGGCCATACATCGGCAGCGGCCGGTTGGTGCAGTCGCCGATGGCGTGGATCAGCGGGTCGTCGGTCCGCGCGGCGATGTCCACCACGATGCCGTTATGGCATTCCAGCCCGGCCGCCTTGGCCAGCGTATCATTTGGCAGGGCGCCGACGCCGATCAGCGCGACATCGCAGGGCACCAGGTCGCCATCCGCCAGCCGCAGGCCGGTCACCTGGCCATGCCGGCCTTCCAGCGCCTCCACCCCGGCGCCCAGGCGGATATCCACCCCCCTGGCGCGATGATGTGCCTGCACGAAGGCGGAAAGCGGCGGGCTGGCGACCCGCGCCAGCACCCGCTCCTCGCGCTCGATCACCGTGGCGCCGGCCCCGAGTTCGATGGCCGAGGCCGCGACTTCCAGCCCGATATAGCCGCCGCCCACCACGGCGATGCGCGCGCCGGGGTGCAGCGCCGCCTTCAGCCTGTCGGCATCGGCGATGCTGCGCAGTTCCAGCACGCCGGCGAGATCGCGTCCCTCCAGCGGCAAGGGCCTCGGCCGCGAGCCCAAGGCCAGGACCAGCTTCGAATAGCGCAGCGTCTCGCCGGTGGAGAGAAGCACCTCGCGGGAATCGCGATCCACCGCCTCCGCCCTCACGCCGAGGCGGGTTTCGATGTTCTGCGCGGCGTAGAATTTCGCCGGACGCAGCGCCAGGCTCCCGGCGCTGGCCTCGCCCTTCAGCCAGGCCTTGGACAGCGGCGGGCGCTGATAGGGCAGCACGGGTTCCTCGCCGACCAGGACCAGTGGCCCCTTGTAGCCGTACTGGCGCAGGAAGGCGGCGCAGCAACCGCCGGCATGGCCGCCGCCGATGATCACGATGGCTTCGGTCATGGGCCGCTTCCTTTCCTCTGGGCGGCAGCGCCCTATGGGAACGACATCCCTGTCCACTACGCCAGGACGCCAGGCATTGCCAGCGGCGCGGAAGGGCAATGGCGGGCGGGCTCAGCCGGGAGTTCCCGTTCAGATGGGGTGCCGGGTTGGCGGAAGCAGCATCACAGCCGGTTCAGCCCGTTCACCTTCCTTCCCGATGTCATCGGGGAAAAGGTCGGGGCATCGCAGGACGCGAAATAGAAGGCGATGCACCAGAGCGCCGTTTCCATCGTGGCGAGCAACTGGGTGGTGGACCAGGCCCCCAGCACGAGATTGGCCACTGTCAGGCAGGCCAGCACGCGCCGCGCGATGCGGAACCTCTCGCGCAGCGGGTTGAACCGTGTTCCTGTGGCAAGGGACAGGGTGGGCATGATCGCCATCGCCGCCCATAGCGCCGCCAGGTCGAACAGCACGGTCCAGCCCGGCAGCGCCCCAGCGGCGGAGACGGTCATCCTGGCAAGCAGCAGGACCATGGCGCCGGTCAGGAAGAATTCCGCGGCGGCGATGCGGCCGCTGTTGCCCGCCATGCGGTCCACGACCGGCTGGAAGACCCGGCCGAGCAGTAAATCATCCAGCCGCTGCAACACCATCATGCCTGTTCCCATGCCCGCCATGCCGAAGCCCGAAAGCGTTCCGTCCGGCCGGGACTGCGGGAGAGCGATGCCGCGCGCCGGCCGGTGTTGGCCTTCAGGAGAATGCACGGTCGTGCCACGAAGCGGGGTTTGTCCAACCGGGCTCGTGGCTTCTACCGCCATGGGATAATCAACGGATTAAAGTGGCGTGCTGATCACCCCCGCGAAAGCGCGCAGCCTTGTGCCCTCGCCCGCACGGCCTCGTGCGGAGCCGACCGGGCGCGCATCGCCCGCGCTTCGTCGCCCCTGCTGCGAGCCGGGTGCCGGCGGCGCGCCGCCAGCCCTCGGCGTCCAGCGCCGCAAAGGATTCGCGCCGGCCTTTGTCACGGCCGGCCATCCCCATCCGGTGCTGCGGCG
>JAEWCI010000498.1 GCA_023390705.1 Pseudomonadota bacterium | reverse complement strand
GCCCCAGCGCGCGCAGCAGCGCGAAGCAGCCGCGCACCAGCGCGGCCACCAGCGCGTCGGCCAGGGCACGGAAGCTCATCCCGCCGGGGCTACAGCGTGACGACGATCTTGCCGAAGACCCGGCGGGATTCCAGCCGGTGCAGCGCCTCGGCGAAATGGTCGAGCGGCGCCACCGTGTCCAGCACCGGGCGCAACCCGCCCGCCATCCTGGCAAGGCCATCCGCCACCGCGCGGATCGGCGCGCCGAAGCTGCCGATGATGCGGAGCTGGCGCTGGAACAGCATCATCAGGTTGGTCTCGGCCGAGACGCCGGAAGTGCTGCCACAGGTCACCAGCCGCCCGCCCATGCGCAGCGAGAGCAGCGAGCCGGCCCAGGTGGCGGCGCCGACATGCTCGAACACCACGTCCACGCCGCGCTTGCCGGTGACGCGGCGGCAGACGCTCTCGAAGCGTTCGGTATTGTAGTTCACCACGTGGTCGCAGCCGAGCGCGATGGCCTTGGCGCGCTTCTCCTCATCGCCCACCGTGGCGATGACGGTGCAGCCGATGGCCTTGGCCATCCGCACCGCGACCGTGCCGATGCCCGAGCCGGCGGCATGCACCAGCACCGTCTCGCCCGGTTCCAGCTTCGCATTGTCGAACAGCATGTGCTCGACGGTGGAGAAGGTGATGGAGGCGCAGGCCGCGTCTTCCGTGGTGACGCCCTCCGGCACCGGCACCAGCAACCGGGCGGGCATGTTCACCAGCTCCTGCGCGAAGCCGTCCAGGTGGAAGCCCTTCACCCCGCCGACATTCTCGCAGAGATTGTCGCGCTGCTCGCGGCAGGCGCGGCAATGGCCGCAGGTCAGCGCGCCATAGGGCACCACGCGCTGGCCGATGGCCCAATTGCCGGCATCCGGCCCCACGGCCGCGACCTCGCCCACCGCTTCGGCGCCGACGGTCAGGGGCAGGTTGCGCTTGGCGAAGGCCATGCCGCGCCAGCCCCAGACATCTATATGATTTAAGGCAATGGCACGGATGCGGATCTGCACCTCGCCCGTGCCGGGAGACGGCGGCGGTGCAATATCGGTCAGCCGCAGGTCACGGTCGGCGACAAGCTGCAGCGCCTTCATCGGGCAGCCTCCGTCTGGCGGGCCGATTCAGGCCTCCGCGGTTTCGCTGCGCCGGTCATCGGGCCGCTCCCAGCACCAGGCACACATTCTGCCCGCCGAAGCCGAAGCTGTTGGACAGCACGCGCTCCACCTTCGCGTCGCGCGCGACATTCGGCACCACATCCAGCGGGATCGCCGGGTCGGGCGTCTCGTGGTTGATGGTGGGCGGCAGGCGCTGGTCGCGGATGGTCAGCAGGCTGAACACCGCTTCGATTGCCCCGGCGGCGGACAGCGTATGCCCGATCATGGATTTGTTGGAGGAGATGGGGGGAGGGCTGTCGCCAAAGACGGCGCGCATGCCCAGCGTCTCCATCTTGTCGTTCTCCGGCGTGCCGGTGCCATGGGCGTTGACGTAGTCGATCTGCCCCGGTTCCAGCCCGGCATCCTCGATCGCCGCGCGCATGGCGCCGATGATGGCGCCGCCATCCGGGTTGGACCGGGTGCGATGGAAGCTGTCGGCCCGTTCGCCGCAGCCCAGCACCAGGCCCAGCACCTTGGCGCCGCGCGCCCGGGCGCTCTCCAGGCTTTCCAGCACCAGCGCGGCGCCGCCCTCGCTCATCACGAAGCCCTCGCGGGTCTTCTCGAAGGGGCGGGAGGCCTTCGCGGGCTCCTCGTTGCGGGTGGACAGGGCGGAGAGCAGGGAGAAGCGGATCAGCGCCTCCGGCTGCACGCTGCCTTCGGCGCCGATGCACAGCACGGCATCCGACTCGCCACGCTGGATCGCCTCGACCCCGAGCTGGATGGAGGAAGCGCCGGTCGCGCAGGCGGTGGTGATGGAGATCGGCGCGCCCTTGGTGCCGAAGCGGTCGGCCAGCCTGCCGCCGATGCCGCCGAACAGCACGGCCTCATACAGCGCCTGCTGGCCGCGCGCCGCTTCGGCCATGGCCGGGTATCGGCCGCGCTGCTCGCCACTGGTCTGCCGGGCCAGGGCGAAGCGTTGCGGCCATTCCACCTCCACCGGCGGCATGCCGAGGAAGAGCGGGCCGGGGAAATCACCCCTGGCGCCGATGCCGGCGGCGGTGATGGCTTCCTCGGCGGCCAGCGCAGCCATCGCCTCGACCCGCTGTGGCGAGCAGACCTCATCGCCGGGCTGCTCGCCCGGCAGGGTGACCTCGCCGGCGATGGTCGTGCGCAGATGTTCCGTAGGGAAACGGGTGATCCTGCGGATGCCGGAACGTCCGGCCAGCAGGCCGGCCCAGCTTTCAACCAGGCCGATACCAAGGGGCGTCACCAGACCCATGCCGGTGACGGCAACCAGGGGGCGGCCGAGATGGTCGCGTGTCGCACTCATTGCGCGGCCTCCACGGGGTCGAGCAGGGCGACCGCCTCGCCGCGCCATTGGCCAAGGCCGGTGACCAGCGCCTGGGGTGGTGCCGATGCCTGGCCCAGCGCCAGGGCGGCAAGGGCGAGATTGGCCGGGAAGGCAGCCTCAACGCCATGGCCGATCAGGTCGGTGGTCAGGTAGCGGGCGCTGGCTGCCGGGGCGGCGGCATCCAGCGCCGCGAACTCCTCGCGGGTCGGGGCGAGGATGCCGGTGGCACCGGAGAAGACAGCATGCCCGGGGCGCAGCGCCGGGCCGAGGCGTTCCAGCAGGGTGCGCAGCGACGCGCCGGCACTGTCCCCGCCCCGGCGGCTGGCGGCGCCGGAGAGGACCGGGCCAAGC
>JAEWCI010000368.1 GCA_023390705.1 Pseudomonadota bacterium | reverse complement strand
GGCCGGTCCCATCCGGGCCGGAATGGCTGTCCCGGACCCGGCTTCCGCCCGCCCGGGGCATGCGGAACGGCAACCATGCCGGTGGCGGCGCCGGGCCGCCCATGGCCCCGGGCGCGTCATCGCAGTCGGGACTTACCCCTTGTCTTGGCGCCGCCGCCTCAATACATCGCTGCCGGTATGGCCCGCCCGGCCGGACGGGCCCACCCCAACCACCATCCGTCACATATGAGGACGGGGGCGGGTGCGGTGCCTCTCAGGGCCGCCTCCGCCTGCCAGCAAGGAGTTTCTACGGATGAGCAAGGTCATCGGCATCGACCTCGGCACGACCAATTCCTGCGTCGCCATCATGGAAGGCAAGGACGTCAAGGTCATCGAGAATGCCGAGGGTGCCCGCACCACCCCCTCGATGGTCGCCTTCGCCAAGAATGGCGAGCGGCTGGTCGGCCAGAGCGCCAAGCGCCAGGCTGTCACCAACCCGACCAACACCCTCTTCGCGGTCAAGCGCCTGATCGGCCGCCGCTTCGACGACCCGATGGTCAAGAAGGACATCGGCCTCGTCCCCTACCACATCGTGCGCGCCGACAACGGCGATGCCTGGGTGGAGGTCGAAGGCCAGAAATACGCGCCGCAGCAGATCAGCGCGCATATCCTGACCAAGATGAAGGAGACGGCCGAGGCCTATCTCGGCGAGAAGGTGACCCAGGCGGTCATCACCGTCCCCGCCTACTTCAACGACGCCCAGCGCCAGGCCACCAAGGAAGCCGGCCAGGTCGCGGGCCTCGAGGTGCTGCGCATCATCAACGAGCCGACGGCGGCCGCCCTCGCCTACGGCATGGACAAGAAGCACACCGGCACCATCGCGGTCTATGACCTCGGCGGCGGCACCTTCGACATCTCCATCCTGGAGATCGGCGACGGCGTGTTCGAGGTGAAGTCCACCAACGGCGACACCTTCCTCGGCGGCGAGGACTTCGACGCCCGGATCATCGACTACCTGGCCGACGAGTTCAGGAAGGAGCAGGGCATCGACCTGCGCGGCGACAAGCTGGCGCTGCAGCGGCTGAAGGAAGCCGCCGAGAAGGCGAAGATCGAGCTTTCTTCGAGCAAGGAGACCGAGATCAACCTGCCCTTCATCACCGCCGACGCCTCCGGGCCGAAGCACCTGGTGATGAAGCTGACCCGCGCCAAGCTGGAAGCCCTGGTGGACGACCTGGTCAGCCGCACGCTGGAACCCTGCCGGCAGGCGCTGAAGGACGCCGGCATGGCGGCCAACGAGGTGGACGAGGTGATCCTGGTCGGCGGCATGACCCGCATGCCCAAGGTCATCGAGACGGTGAAGCAGTTCTTCGGCCGGGAACCCGCGCGCAACGTCAACCCGGACGAGGTGGTCGCCATCGGCGCCGCCCTCCAGGGCGGCGTGCTGAAGGGCGAGGTGAAGGACGTCCTGCTGCTGGACGTGACCCCGCTCTCCCTCGGCATCGAGACGCTGGGCGGCGTCTTCACCCGGCTGATCGACCGCAACACGACGATCCCGACCAAGAAGTCGCAGGTCTTCAGCACGGCCGACGACAACCAGACCGCGGTCACCATCAAGGTCTTCCAGGGTGAGCGCGAGATGGCGGCCGACAACAAGCTGCTCGGCCAGTTCGACCTGATGGGCATCCCGCCCGCCCCGCGCGGCGTGCCGCAGATCGAGGTGACCTTCGACATCGACGCCAACGGCATCGTCAGCGTCCAGGCCAAGGACAAGGCCACGGGCAAGGAGCAGCAGATCAAGATCCAGGCCCGCTCCGGCCTTTCCGAATCCGACATCGAGCGGATGGTGAAGGATGCCGAGGCCCATGCCGCCGAGGACAAGAAGCGCCGCGAGACGGTGGAGGCGCGCAACCAGCTTGAGGCGCTGATCCATTCCACCGAGAAGACGCTGAAGGACAACGCCGAGAAGGTGCCGGCCGCCGAGAAGACCGAAGCCGAATCCGTCATCACCGCCGCCCGCGCGGCGATGGAGGGCGGCGAGGCCGAGGCCATCAAGCAGGCGACCGAACGGCTTGGCCAGGCGGCGATGAAGGTCGGCGAGTCGCTCTACAAGGCGCAGCAGGCGGCGGAGCAGGCGCAGCAGCCCGGTGCCGGCCAGGGCGGGACCAACCCGAACGAGAAGGTGGTGGACGCCGAGTTCGAGGAAGTGGACCCGAACAAGAAGAAGCCTGGCTGACGGCTTCGGGACCGCTGCGTCCATGACCAGCCGGGCGCCCGGTTCCCTGCCAGGGGCCGGGCGTCCGTTCACCGGGCGTCTGCCTGTCGGGGCCTCTGCCCCTTCCCGCCATTGAGGGGATCGGCCAACCATGGCCAAGAAGGATTATTACGAGGTCCTCGCCGTGGCGCGCGACGCGACCGAGGACGACCTGAAGAAGGCGTACCGCAAGCTCGCCATGAAATATCATCCCGACCGCAACCGGGATGACAAGGATGCCGAGGCCAAGTTCAAGGAACTGAACGAGGCCTATGACGTGCTGAAGGACCCCGAGAAGCGCGCCGCCTATGACCGCTTCGGCCATGCGGCCTTCGAGCAGGGCGGCGGCCCGGGCGCCGGCGGCTTCCATGGCGGCAACCCCTTCGGCGGCGGGTTCGAGGACATCTTCGAGGAGATGTTCGGCCGCTTCGGTGGCCGCCAGGGCGGGCGCGGCGGCCGGGCCAATGGCCGCGGCGCCGATCTGCGGACCCAGGTGGAGATCTCGCTGGAGGAGGCCTTCACGGGCACCAAGAAGACCATCCGGGTGCCGAGCAGCGTGGCCTGCGAGGCCTGCAGCGGCACCGGCGCGGAAGGCGGCGCTTCCGCCGCCCAGACCTGCCCGACCTGCCAGGGCCAGGGCAAGGTGCGGGCGCAGCAGGGCTTCTTCCTGATCGAGCGCACCTGTCCCACCTGCGGCGGCCAGGGACGGATCATCAAGAACCCCTGCAAGATCTGCCAGGGCGCGGGCCGGGTGCAGCGCGACCGCACGCTGAACGTGACCATCCCCGCGGGGGTGGAGGACGGCACCCGCATCCGCCTGGCCGGCGAGGGCGAGGCCGGGCTGCGCGGCGCACCGACCGGGGATCTCTATGTGGATGTCGGGGTCCGGCCGCATCCGCTGTTCCAGCGCGACGGCGCCAACATCTTCGTGCGGGTGCCGCTGCGCATGTCCCAGGCGGCGCTGGGCGGCAGCGTGGAGGTGCCCAGCATTGACGGAGGGCGGGCAAAGGTGACCATTCCCGCCGGCACCCAGACGGGCGATCAATTCCGCCTGCGTGGTAAGGGCTTCTCCGTGCTGCGGAGCGCGGCGCGTGGTGACATGTATGTGCAGGTTTCGGTCGAGACGCCGCAGAACCTGACCAAGCGCCAGCGCGAATTGCTCGAGGAATTCGAAGCCGAGGCAACCAGGAGCGGTCGCTCCAGCCCCGAAAGCGAAGGTTTTTTCGCCAAGGTGAAGGAATTCTGGGACGGCATCGGGCGCTGAGGCGACCCGGCCTTCCGGCCAGAGAACACGCGCGGGTCTTCGTATACCAATACTGTGCGGCAGAAAGGCGGCCGGGCGGGTTGACCGTTCCGGCTGCTTTTGCGTCAGGCGCCTGAAACCCGGTCCGGGGGGCGGCGTTGAACAGGCAACCGTCGCATCCCCCCCAGCGGCGGCCCTGGCAGGCGGCGGCGCGGAAGCGGTCCCACC
>JAEWCI010000345.1 GCA_023390705.1 Pseudomonadota bacterium | reverse complement strand
GCCCAGGACACCCGACTATTTCCACGGCCGCACCATCATCATCACCGGCGCGGCCAGCGGCATCGGCCGCGCCACCGCGCTGATCTTCGCGCGGGAGGGGGCCAATGTGGTCTGCGCCGACATTGACGCCGAGGGCGCCCGCCGCACCGCCGAAACGGTGACGCAGCACGGCGCGAAGGGCCTGGCGGTGCCGACCGACGTCACCGCCCGGCCGCAGGTGGAGGAGCTGGTCCGCCACGCCATCGCCGAATTCGGCAGGGTGGATTTCCTGTTCAACTCGGCCGGGGCCGCCGGACGGCGCGCGAAATTCCTGGAGATAGACGAGGAATTGCTGGACCGGACCTTCGCCCTGAACGTGAAGGGCACCTTCCACGCCATGCAGGCGGTGCTGCCGCACATGCTGGAGAACGGCGCGGGCGTCATCGTCAACGTCGCCAGCATGTCGCACAAGCGTGGCGGGCCCGGTGCCTCGGTCCACTATGCCTCGGCCAAGGGCGCGGTGCTGACCATGACGCTGGGCGTGGCGCGGGAATTCGCCGACCGCGGCATCCGTTGCCTGTCCATATCCCCCGGCCCGGTGAACACGCCCTTCGCGCGCGCCGCCAATACCTCGCCCGAATTGGTGCAGCGGTTCATCGAGGACGTGCCGATGAAGCGCATGGCGGAGCCGGAGGAGATCGGCGAGCTGGTGATCTTCATGTGTTCCGACGCCTGCCCCTACATGACCGCCGACACGGTCTATGTGAACGGCGGCGGCGGGTGGCGGTAGGGCAAAGCCGGGCGGCCGGCAGGGCGCGGTTCAGCCCGCGCCCATCGCCCAGAGCAGCACGCCCTTCTGGGCGTGCAGGCGGTTCTCCGCCTCGTCGAAGACCACGCTCTGCGGGCCGTCGATCACTTCTGCGGCCACTTCCTCGCCGCGATGCGCCGGCAGGCAATGCTGGAAGATGGCGTCCGGCAGGGCCTTGGCCATCAGCTCCGGCGTCACCTGGTAGGGCGCCAGGACATTGTGCCGGTTGGGGGCGCTGCCGTCCTCGGCCTCGTCATGCATCGAGACCCAGGCATCGGTCACCACGCAGCGGGCGCCCTGCACCGCCTCCACCGGATCCTCGGTGACGAGGATCTCCGCCCCCTCGCTGCGCGCCCAGTCCAGCAGCGCCTGTGGCGGCCGCAGCGTCGCGGGACAGGCCATGCGCAGCTTGAAATTCAGCCGGGCGGCGGCCTGGATGAAGCTCTGCGCCACGTTGTTGCCATCGCCCACCCAGGCCACGGTCTGCCCGGCGATGGGGCCGCGATGCTCCTCGAAGGTCAGCACATCGGCCATGAGCTGGCAGGGATGGCTGATATCGGTCAGGCCGTTGATCACCGGCACGGTGGCATGCATGGCCAGTTCACGGATGCGGCGCACGTCATGGGTGCGCATCATGATGCAGTCCACGTAGCGGGACAGCACCTTCGCCATGTCGCTGACTTCCTCGCCGCGCGAGGACTGCATGTCGCGGCTGTTGAGATAGACCACGTCGCCGCCGAGCTGGCGGATGCCGACTTCGAAGCTGACCCGGGTGCGGGTGCTGGGCTTCTCGAAGATCAGCGCCACATGCTTGCCGGCCAGCGGCTTGCTGGCCAGCGCGCCACGCTTGGTCTGCGCCGCCAGGTCCAGCATGCGGCGCAGGGTAGCCGTATCCAGGTCCATCAGTTCGAGGAAGTGCGGGGGGGGCTGCGCCCCCCCGTCGCTCACAGCCTTGAGGGCAGCGCTCACTGCGCGGCCTCCTTCGTTGCGCCGGGCGCGCAGCGCTGGCAGGCGCGGTCGAGCAGCCGCACCGCCTCGTCGGCCTCGGCTTCGGTGATGATGAGCGGCGGCGCCACCCGCAGCACGTTCATGCCGGCGGCGACGGTCAGCAGGCCCTCGGCCACCGCCGCCGCCTGCATGTCGCCATTGGCGACCTCCGGCTTCAGCCGAAGGCCCTGCAGCAGGCCCATGCCCTGCACGCCGTCAATGACCGTCGGGTGGCGCTCCGCCAGCTTCTCCAGCCCGGCGCGGAGATGCGCGGCCACGCGCTGCACATGCTCCAGGAAGCCGGGGGCCAGGATCACGTCCAGCACGGCGTTGCCGGCGGCGCAGGCCAGCGGGTTGCCGCCGAAGGTGCTGCCATGGGTACCGGCCTTGAGGTACTGCGCCACCTTCTCCTTCGCCAGGATGGCGCCGAGCGGGAAGCCGCCGCCGATGCCCTTGGCGGAGGACATGACATCGGGCTCGATCCCCGCCCATTGATGCGCCCAGAGCTTGCCGGTGCGGCCCATGCCGGTCTGCACCTCGTCCAGCGCCAGCAGGATGCCGTATTCGTCGCAGGCGGCGCGCAGCGCGCGGAGGAAGTCCAGCGTGGCGGGGCGGACGCCGCCCTCGCCCTGCACCGGTTCCACCAGGATGGCGGCGGTGCTGCCATCGATCGCGTCGCGCACCGCGTTCATGTTGCCGAAGGGCACATGCTTGAAGCCCTGCACCGGCGGGCCGAAGCCGGCGAGATACTTCTCGTTCCCGGTCGCCGCCAGGGTGGCCAGGGTGCGGCCGTGGAAGGCGCCCTCGAAGCAGATGGCGGTGAAGCGCTCCGGGTGGCCCTGCTCCGCGTGGTATTTGCGCAGGGCCTTGATCATGCCCTCATTCGCCTCGGCGCCCGAATTGCAGAAGAAGACGCTGTCGGCGAAGGAAGTCTCGCACAGCCGCGCGGCCAGGCGTTCCGCCTGCGGAATGCGGTAGAGATTGGAGACATGCATCACCTTCGCCGCCTGTTCCGCAACGGTCTTCACCAGGTGCGGATGGGCATGGCCCAGGCTGGTGGTGGCGATGCCGGCACCGAAATCGAGGAATCGTCGTCCGTCCGCCGTCCACAGCCAGGCACCATCGCCCCGCTCGAAGGCGAGGTCGGCGCGGTTGTAGGTTGGCATCAGGGCGGGAATCACCGTGCTTGCTCCAGTCCTCCCCGCGGCGTGGCCATTCCACACCCGTTTCGGGAGAAGCCCGGGATTTGGCCGGAAATACCCCGCGGCGTCAAACCCTTG
>JAEWCI010000172.1 GCA_023390705.1 Pseudomonadota bacterium | reverse complement strand
GAGCAGCGCCGCGGCGGCGGTGGGGTAGCTGATCGGCATGGCGACGGCGGGTTCCAGCGGCAGGCCGTCCGGCACCTTCACCACATGGATGGCGTCCGCCACCGCCTCCTCGGCCAGCCCGCCCCAGTCCAGCACGGCGAAGACGCGGGTGCCGGGCGGCAGCGGGTCCGCCACATCGGGCGCGGATTCCAGCACGGTGCCGGCCCCCTCCGTGCCCGGCACAAAGGGCAGGGGCGGCCGACGCTGGTATTTGCCGGCCACCACCAGTTGCGCGGCGAAGCTGACGCCCACCGCGGCGACGCGGATGCGCACGCCGCCCGGCCGCAGCACCGGGCGGGGCACTTCCTTCAGTTCAAGCTGGTCCCATTCGCGCCAGCTTTCGCAGACAAGCGCGCGCATTGTTTCCTGGCGCGCTGACGCCCCACTCTGAAAGTCGGGGCTTTCTTCGCCGGGCGTCATTCGGCGGTGATCCTGGCGTCGCGCACCAGCCTGCCCCAGCGGTCGTATTCGCTGCGGACGAAGGCGGCGAAGTGGTCCGGCGTGTCGGCCACCGGCACGGCGCCCAGCGCCGCCATGCGCTCCCGCGCCTCGGCCGTCGCCAGGCCGCGCGCCACTGCCTGCTGCAAGGCCTCCACGATGGCGGCGGGGGTGCGCGCCGGCGCCCAGATGCCATACCAGGTGCTGATCTCGTAGCCCGCCACCCCGGCTTCGGCCATGGTCGGCAGTTCGGGGAAGGCGGATTGCCGCGCCGCGGTGGTCACGGCCAGGGCGCGCAGCCGCCCTTCCCGCACCGCGCCGGCGCTGCTCGGCATGGAATCGAACATCACCTGCACCGTGCCGGCCATCAGGTCCGGCAGGGCCTGGCCGCTGCCGCGATAGGGCACGTGCTGCATCTCCACCCCGGCCAGCAGCTTGAACAACTCCCCGGCCAGGTGCGGCGCCCCGCCGGTGGAGGAGGAGGCATAGGAGAGCCTGCCGGGATTCGCCTTCGCATGGGCGATCAGCTCCGCCACGCTGCGCACCGGCAGGGAGGGCGTGACCACCAGCATCAGCGGCACCGCGGCGATGTTGGTGACGGGCATGAAATCCGCCACCGCGTCGAAGGGCACCCGCTGGAGATGCGGCACGATGGTATGGGCGGAGGCATTGACCAGGAAGGTGGTGCCATCCGGCACGGCCCGCGCCACCGCCTCGGAGCCGATGGCCCCGGCGGCGCCGGCGCGGTTCTCCACCACCACCGGCTGCGGCAGCAGCGGGGCGATCTGCTGCGCCGCGATGCGGCCCATGATGTCGGTCGGCCCGCCCGGCGGGTAGGGCACGATGAAGCGGATGGGCCGGCCGGGCCAGGAGCCGGCCGAGGAGGCGGGCGCCTGGGCCTGGGCCGTGGCCAGCGGCGCGGCGGCGAGCCCCGCGATGACGTGACGGCGTCGCAACATCATGGAGTCCCCTTCCCTCCGGCGGACATGCGTTCAATTCTGCACGCCAATCCGCCGGAGACCATTGTTTGTCGAGCAGATTCACGCTCCCGGCCGTTCACGCCGCCCGCGATCTGCTCTAACCGGCGATACAGGGCAGGATAGGCCCCCGAACGCCCGCAGGAAACGCCATGTCCCAGACGCCGCAGCCCTACCGCGACCTTTTCGTCCTCGATGCCAGCCAGGGCATCGCCGGGCCCTATTGCGCCATGTACCTGGCCGCCTGCGGCGCCACGGTGGTGAAGCTGGAGCCGCCGGCCGGGGACTGGGCGCGCGGGCTGACCACCCGCCAGGGCGACCAGAGCGTGATGCATGTCTCCGGCAACCGGGGCAAGCGCAGCCTGGTGCTGGACCTGCAATCCGAATCCGGCCGCGCGACGCTGGCGAAGCTGGCCGCCCGGGCCGATGTGATGCTTGAAGCCTTCCGCCCCGGTGTGGCGAAGCGGCTGGGGCTGACGCCGGAAGCCGGCAAGCCGGACGTGGTCTTCCTCTCCATCTCCGGCTTCGGCCAGCAGGGCCCCTATGCCGAGCGCCCCTGCACCGATGGCGTCGCCCAGGCCTTCAGCGGCCTGGTTTCGATGAACAAGGGCATGGACGGCGTGCCGCACCGCACCGAAGGCATGTTCGTCATTGATACCTTCACCGGCCTTTCGGCCTTCGCCGCGGTGCAGGCGGCGCTGGCCGAGCAGTTCCGCGACCGGGTGGAAGGCAGGGCGCCGCGGCCGCGGGTGCTGGATGTCTCCCTGATGCAGTCGGCGGCGGCGCTGCTGGCGATGAACATCGCCGAATACGGGCTGCTGGGCCATGCGCCGGCGGCGGCCAACGTGCCTTCGGGCACCTACCAGGGAAGCTGCGGCAACTGGATGGTGGTGGCGATGCTGCGGGAGCCGGAATTCCCCCTGATGTGCCAGGTGCTGGAACTGCCCGACCTCTCCCAGGACCCGCGCTTCGCCACCTATGCCGACCGGGCGCGGAACCGGGAGACGCTGCTGCCCATCCTGCGGGAAGCGATGCGCAAGCGGACGGTGGAGGACTGGGTGCAGCGCTTCCACGCCGTGCGCATGCTGTGCGACCGGGTGAACAGCCCGCTGGACTGGCTGGCCGAACCGCATGTGCAGGCGGTGGGCGCGGCGGTGCCGATGGCGCAGCCGGGCCTCGGCACACTGCCCTTCCCGAAGCTGCCCGGCATCGGCGCCTGGGACAAGCCGGCGCCCGGCCTGGGCGAGCACACGGCCGAAGTGCTGCGGGAATTCGGACTGGAGGGATAGCGGGGGCGGAAGGTCGAAGGCCCCCGGACACCGGGAGCCTTCGCGCCGTCACATCGGCGGTCGGGCCTTCCGCTCGCCATGGCTCCCGGCAGGGTGGCCTGCCCGGATACGGGCCGGAGGGGGCGGGACCTCGCGCGGCGCCACGCGCAGCACCGCCCAGCCCAGCAGGCCCGCAACGGCGGAGCCGGCGAGGATTCCGATCTTCACCTCGCCCTGGAGCGCCGGATCATGCGCGAAGGCGAGCAGCCCGATGAACAGGCTCATGGTGAAGCCGATGCCGCAGAGCAGGGAGACGCCGAAGAGTTGCATCCGGCCCGCCCCCATCGGCATGTCCGCATGGCCGAGACGGATCACCAGCGCGGCGCTGCCGAAGACGCCGACCAGCTTGCCCAGGACCAGGCCGAGCGCCACGCCGAGGGTGAGGTTGTCGAACAGGACGCTGCCGGGCACCCCCGCGAAGGAGACGCCGGCATTGGCGAAGCCGAAGACCGGCACGATCAGGAAGGTCACCCAGTAGTGCAGGCCGTGCTCCAGGCGGTGCAGCGGCGAAGCCTTGAAGTCGTCCGGCCGGCCGGGCGCGGGGCTGAGCGGAATGGTGAAGGCCAGCACCACGCCGGCGATGGTGGCGTGGACGCCGGAGCGGAGCACGAGGAACCAGAGCACCGCGCCCAGCAGCAGATAGGGCAGCAGCCGCATGACCCCGAGCCGGTTCATCGCCACGAGAAAGGCGATGACCACGGCGGCGAGGCCAAGATGCGGCAGCGACAGATCGCCGGTGTAGAAGACGGCGATGATCGCCACCGCGCCGAGATCATCGATGATCGCCAGCGCGGTGAGGAAGACCTTCAGCGAGGTCGGCACGCGCGGGCCGAGCAGTGCCAGCACGCCGAGCGCGAAGGCGATGTCGGTGGCCGACGGGATGGCCCAGCCACGGATCGTCCGCGGGTCATCCCAGTTGAAGGCGAGGAAGATGATCGCCGGCACCACCATGCCGCCCAGCGCCGCCACGCCCGGCAGGATACGGCGGCTCCAGGTGGAAAGCTGCCCGTCCAGGGCCTCCCGCTTGATCTCCAGCCCGACCAGCAGGAAGAACACCGCCATCAGGGCGTCATTGATCCAGTGCAGCAGGCTGAGCGGGCCGAGATAGGCGTCCAGCGCGGCGAAATAGCCGGGCGCGAGCGGCGAATTGGCGATGCCCAGCGCCAGCGCCGAAGCCGCCATGAGGATCAGCCCGCCCGATGCCGAGTGGTCGAGGAACTCCCGCAGCATGGAGGCTGGGCGCCGGGTGTGCAGTGTGGTGGGGCCATCAGCCATGGCGGGTCGGTTCCTTGCCTGTGGTAAGCCGGCACGCCCCGCATGCGATGGCGGCCGAGCGGGCCATATGGGGGAAGGCTGCGATGTGCCCAGGGGGCGTTCGGCCCGTCGGCGGGGAGTCTCCGCCGCTTCAGGTTCCGGGCGATTCGCGCGCCAGGCAGATCTGGTTGAGGCTGTGCGCGGCGAGCGGGCGACGGGCGAAGTCGCCATGACGCGCGGTGAGCTCAAGCCCGGCCATCCGCAGCAGCAGGGGCAGTTCCTGCGGGAAGAACTGGCGCAGGCGGATCGGTGCCATGGCCTGCACGGGAAAGCCGTGCCGGCGAAGGTGCCAGCATGAGGTGCGGACCTGGACGACCGGGTCGTAGCTCGCCACCTCCTCCGCCTCGATCGCCGAGCACGGATTCGGCCCGAGGTCGAGCCGCCGCCTTTCGTCCTCCGGCCGGGACAGGCTGTGGACATCCGGGCGGACGACGTCGAAGGCGAGAATGCCGCCGGGCGAGAGATGCCGGCGGACCGCGCCGAGGCAGGCCAGCACTTCCTCCGTCCCGATCAGGTGGGCGAGCGAGTTGCAGGAGATGATGACGAGGCCGAAGCGCCGCCCGAGATCGAAGGCCCGCATGTCACCCAGCACGAAGGACAGGGCGAGGCGCCGTTCCGCAGCCTTGCGTCGCGCGGCCGCCAGCATCTGCGGGGAAGCATCCAGCCCCACCACGGCATGCCCCTCACGCGCCAGGGGCAGGGTCAGCCGGCCCGTGCCGCAGGCGAGTTCGAGAACGGGGCCGCCGCTGCGTCGCGCCTCCTCCAGATAGAAGGCTTCGCACGGGCCGGGCGGCACGATGGCATCGTACAGCTCGGCGGCTTCGTACAGCGAGGGCGCCGGGGCGCTGGCAGTCATCACCGGGATCAGGGCCTCCTGGCGACCGAAGTGGAGGCCAGGAAGCATCCGGGCCGTGCCCGCTCAAGCGAACAAAACGGGAGTTCTGAAGGCGGGCGCGGTCTCCCGGGGTTCCGCCGGCCGGCAGCAACGCTCCGGTCGCCTGGCGGCCTTGTCGGCGAGCGCGCGGGGCGCCCGCCCTCCCGGGGAGGACGGCGGCGCCGGCCCGTTCACCCACCCGGATTGCCGTCAGCCCCGGGTCAATGCAGCAGGGCCAGGCCGCGATCGCTGCTCGCCGGGATCACCGGCCAGGCGGGCTC
>JAEWCI010000306.1 GCA_023390705.1 Pseudomonadota bacterium | reverse complement strand
ACATAGCCATCCCCGCCATTGTTGCCGGGGCCGGCGAGGACGAGGGTCCGGCAGGGGCGGAAGCGGCGGCGGGCGGCGCGCGCCACGGCGGCGCCGGCCGCTTCCATCAGGCATGGGCCGGGAATGCCGGAGGCAATGGCCGCGGCGTCGGCGCGGCCCATCTCCTCGGGCGTCAGCAGCTCGGCGGGGGGGCGGGGCGGCATGGCGGCATCATGCCCCGCCCGGCGGCGGGGCGTCAGGGCTTGATGAGCGTGCCGGCGCCGGTTTCGGTGAAGAGTTCGCGCAGGACCGCATGCGGCACCCGGCCATCGATGATGACGGCGCCCTTCACCCCGCGCTCCACGGCATAGATGCAGGTCTCGACCTTGGGGATCATGCCGCCGGAGATCCAGCCGGCCTCGATGCCGGCCCTGACCTCGGCCACGGTCATCTCGGGGATGATGCGCTTGCTCTCGTCCATCACGCCCGGCACGTCGGTCAGCATCAGCAGGCGTTCGGCGCCCAGCGCGCCGGCGATGGCGCCGGCCACCGTATCGGCGTTGATGTTGTAGGTCTGGCCATCCGCGCCGACGCCCACCGGCGCCACCACCGGCACGATATCGGCGCCGATCAGCAGCTTGAGGACCCGGGTGTCGATGCTCTCCGGCTCGCCGACGAAGCCGAGGTCGAGCACCTGCTCCAGGGTGCTGCCGGGGTCGCGCAGGGTGCGGGTCAGCTTGCGGGCGCGCACCAGCCCGCCATCCTTGCCGGAGATGCCGACCGCCAGCGCACCGGCGCGGGTGATGGCCTCCGCCACCTGCTTGTTGACCGGGCCGGCCAGGACCATCTCGACCACGTCGAGCATTTCCGCATCGGTCACGCGCAGGCCCTGGACGAAGCTGGACTTCACGTTCAGCCGCTTGAGCATGGCATTGATCTGCGGCCCGCCGCCATGCACCACGACGGGGTTCACGCCGACCTGCTCCAGCAGCGCGATGTCGCGGCCGAAGCGCAGCGCCGTCTCCTCCTCGCCCATGGCGTGGCCGCCGTATTTCACCACCACGGTCTGGTCGTCATAGCGCTTCAGGAAGGGCAGCGCGCCGGACATGATCTGCATCGGGTCGAAGGCGGCGTCGGACATGGCGGGCGTCTCGCGATCTGGCGTCGGCGCGGCCTTAAGGGGCGGTGCGCCAAGGGTCAAGCACAGGGGTCAGGCCGGGTTGGCCAGCGCCGCGATCTCGGCCCGCAGCTCCGGGATGCCCTCCCCGGTCTCGCTGCTGGTCACCAGCACCAGCGGGTGGCCGGCGGTGTGCTTCCGGGCAAGCTGCTCGGCCTCCGCGATGCGCTGCCGGCGCCAGAAGGGCTTGGCGTCGTCCACCTTGGTCAGCACGATCTGGAAGGCCACGGCCGCGTCGTTCAGCAGCTTCATGGCGGCGAGGTCGCTCTGCTTGGTCTCGATCCGCGCATCCAGCAGCAGCAGCACCCGGCGGAGCGTCGGGCGGCCGCGCAGGTAGTCGAACATCAGCCCCTGCCAGTCCTCCTTCACGCTCTTGGCCGCCTGGGCGTAGCCATAGCCCGGCATGTCCACCAGCGTCAGGCGGCCCTCCGCGAGGTCGAAGAAATTGAGCTGCCGGGTGCGGCCAGGGGTGTGGGAGACGCGGGCAAGGGCGTTCTGCCCGGTCAGCGCATTGACCAGGCTGGACTTGCCGACATTGGAGCGGCCGCAGAAGGCGACCTCCGGCGGGCCAGGCGGGGGCAATTGGTCCAGCTTCTGCGCCGCGTGGAAGAAGCGGCAGGGCCGGGCGAAGAGCAGCCGCCCGGCCTCCAGCAGCGCCGCCCGGTCCTCGGGCGTCGTCGCTTCCAGCAGCCCGCCGGGAAGCGGGGCGCTCACCCCTTCTTCGCCGGCACGGCCAGGGCGGGCTTCGGATTGGCCAGCCGGTCCTGACGCATGATGTACCATTGCTGCGCGATGGAAAGCAGGTTGTTCCAGGTCCAGTAGATCACCAGCCCGGCCGGGAAGCTGGCCAGCATGAAGGTGAAGATGACGGGCATCCACTGGAAGACCTTGGCCTGGATCGGGTCCGGCGGCTGCGGGTTAAGCCGCTGCTGCAGCCACATGGTGAAGCCCATGATGAGCGCCCAGACCGGCATGTGCAGATAGGGTGAGAGCTGCACGGGGTCGAAAGGCAGCAGGCCGAACAGGTTGAACAGGTTGGTCGGGTCGGGCGCCGCCAGGTCGCGGATCCAGCCGAAGAAGGGCGCGTGGCGCATCTCGATGGCCACGAACAGCACCTTGTAGAGCGCGAAGAAGACCGGGATCTGGATAAGGATGGGCAGGCAGCCGGAGGCCGGATTGATCTTCTCCGTCCGGTAGAGCGCCATCATCTCGGTCTGCGCCTTGGCCGGGTCGTCCTTGTACCGCTCCTTGATCTCCTGCATCTTCGGGCCCAGCACCTTCATGCGGGCCATGGACTTGTACGCCTTGTTGGCCAGCGGGAAGAAGGCCAGCTTCAGCGCCAGGGTGAAGACCAGGATGGCGATGCCGAAATTCCCGAAGATCCGGCCCAGCCAGTCGAGCGCGTAGAAGAAGGGCTTGGTCAGGAAGTAGAACCAGCCGAAATCGATCGCCTTGTCGAAATCCGTGATGCCCAGCCGGTCGCGGTAGCTGTCCAGCAGGTGCACTTCCTTGGCGCCGGCGAAAAGCCGCGTCGCCATCCCGGCGCTGCCTTCGGCCGGAACGGTCTGGGCCGCGGCCGGGGTGAAGTCCACCTGCCAGCGGTCCTCCCGGCCGCGCGGCCCGGCCGCCCGCACGGGGCGG
>JAEWCI010000241.1 GCA_023390705.1 Pseudomonadota bacterium | reverse complement strand
CCCCGGCCCTTCGCCGGGGTGCGCTGGTCCACCGAGCACGCCCTGGCGGACACGCTGCGCAATTGCGCCGGCCACCCGGTGGCGCTGCTGCGCCGCCTGCGCGACGTGGACACCGAGGAGGATCTGCTGGCCTGGCGAGAGATGAGACGATGAAGCCGACGCCGCAGCGCATTCTGCTAGGGTTCCTGGGCACCACCGCGGCGCTGCTGCTGGCCTGGCTGCTGCTGCACTGGACCCGCCACCCCTGGCTGCTGCCCTCCTTCGGCGGGTCCTGCGTCATCCTGTTCGGCATGCCGCGCGGCGCGATGGCGCAGCCGCGCAGCTTCATGGGCGGGCATCTGCTGGCCACGGTCACCGGGCTTGCCTTCCGCTCCGCCTGGCTGGCCCTGGGCGGGCCGGTGGAACTCTGGGCCTGTGCCGCGGTGGGAGCGGCGCTGGCGCTGATGATGGCGACCCGCACCATACACTCCCCCGCCGGGGCCAACCCGCTGGTGGTCTTCGCGGAGCAGGCGGGCTGGCAATTCCTGGCGGCGCCGCTGCTGCCGGGGCTGGCGGTGCTGTTCCTCCTCGCCTTCGCCGGCAACAACCTGCCGCGCCCCTGGGGCGCCGGCCCCTGGCCGCGCTTCCTGGGCCGTGCCAGCATGCTGGCGAGAACCAGGGAGGAGAGGACCACATGAGCAGCCCGCTCGAAATCGGCCTGCTGCTGTTCCCGCGCCTGACGCAGCTCGACATGACCGGCCCCTTCGAGGTCTTCACCCGCCTGCCCGGCGCCCGGGTGCGCCTGCTGTGGAAGCAGGCCGGGCCGGTGCAGAGCGACAGCGGCCTGACCATGCTGGCCGATACCGCCCTGGCGGATTGCCCGCAGCTCGACGTTATCTGCGTCCCCGGCGGCCCCGGCGTGGCGCCGCTGATGGAGGATGAGGAGGTGCTGGCCTTCCTGCGCCGCCAGGCGGCGGTGGCGCGCTACGTCACCTCGGTCTGCACCGGGGCGCTGGTGCTGGGCGCGGCGGGGCTGCTGCGCGGCAGGCGCGCCACCACCCATTGGGCCAGCCACGACTTCCTGGCGGCGCTGGGCGCCGTGCCGGTGCAGGGGCGCGTGGTGCGCGACGGCAACATCTTCACCGGCGGCGGCGTGACGGCCGGTATCGACTTCGCCCTGACCATCGCGGCGGAACTCGCCTCGCCGGAGGTGGCGCAGGCCATCCAGCTCGGCATCGAATACGCCCCCGCCCCGCCCTTCGCCGCCGGCACGCCGGAAACCGCGCCCGCCGCGGTGCTGGAAGCGGCGCAGCAGCGCGGCGCCGGCATGCGAAGGGAACGCGAGGCACTGGTGGCGCGCGTCGCCGCCCGGCTCGCGGCGGCCTGAATCCCGGCCGGCCTGCAACGGCGCGCGGGCGACGGAGCATCCCCGCCGGAAGGTTCCGAACCCTCCGGCGGGATACCACGCGGGACCTTGCCTCCCGGTCGATCCGCGGGGCCGCCGACGGCCGATATGCGGCGCGCCCGGGCAGGTTCAATGCCGGCCCCCCGGCGCGCCGATCCATCAAGACAAGCGCGGCGGGCAAGCCGCGCGGCCAATCAGGGAGAGAACGCCATGGAAGGCATGAGTCCATCGGATGCCCCGCCCTTTGCCTGGCCGGAGGGCGGCAATACCCGCGTGCCCTACCGCGTCTATACCGACCCGGCGCTGCATGAACGGGAGAAGGCGCGGGTCTTCGCCGGCCCCACCTGGGGCTTCCTCTGCCTCGCGGTGGAGATCCCCAATCCCGGCGACTACCGCACCACCTTCCTGGGCGAGGTGCCTGTCGTGGTGGTGCGGCGGCGGGACGGCGGCATCAACGCGCTGGTCAACCGCTGCGCGCATCGTGGTTCGCTGGTCGCATTGCAGGAACGCGGCAACACCGGCAACTCGCTCACCTGCGTCTATCATTCCTGGGCCTTCGACCTGGACGGCAACCTCACCGGCATCCCCTTCCGGCGCGGCATCGAGGGCAAGGGCGGCATGCCCGAGAGCTTCGACCTCTCCCGGCACGGCATGAAGCGGCTGCGCGTGCAGGAATTGCACGGGCTGGTCTTCGGCACGCTCTCGGCGGAGGCGCCGAGCCTGGAGGCGCATATCGGCCCGCTCATCCTCTCCCGCATCGAGCGCGTGCTGGGCGGGCGGCGGATCGAGGTGCTGGGCACCGCCAGCCAATACATGCACAACAACTGGAAGCTGTACGTGGAGAATGTGAAGGACACCTACCACGCCAGCCTGCTGCACAGCTTCTTCTCCACCTTCCGCATCCTGCGGCTGACGGCCGAAGGCGGCATCCATGTCAGCGAAGGCGGCGGCAACCACGCCAGCCATTCGCGCAACAGGACGGACAGGGACAACCAGCACTATGCCGGGCTGCGCGCGAACAACGAGGAATTCCGCCTGAAGGATTCCTCCATCTTCGCCATGCGCGACGAATTCGGGGACGGCATCACCGTGCAGATGCTCTCGGTCTTCCCCAATGTCATCCTCCAGCAGGTACACAACAGCCTGGCGATCCGCCAGGTGCTGCCGAAGGGGGTGGGGGAGACGGAGCTGATCTGGACCTTCATCGGCTTCGCCGACGACGACCCGGAGCTGCGCCGGCTGCGGCTGAAGCAGGCCAACCTGGTGGGGCCGGCCGGCTATATCAGCATGGAGGATGGCTGCATCGGCGGCTTCGTGCAGCGCGCCATCCCGGGTTCCGAGAACGACGACAGCGTGATCGAGATGGGCGGCGCCGGCCACGGCTCCACCGACAGCCGGGTGAGCGAGGCTTCGGTGCGGGGCTTCTGGAATGCCTGGCGGCCGCTGATGGGGTTCTGAAGGATGATCGACATCGGCAGCCGCCTGGCCATCGAGGAACTTTTCGCCCGCTACGTCCATTGCCTGGACGACGACCGGCTGGAGGAATGGCCGGCGCTGTTCACCGAGGACTGCCTCTATCAGGTGATCTCGGCGGAGAATTGGGAACGCGGCCTGCCCATCGGGCTGATCCATGCCGACAACCGCAACATGCTGGAGGATCGCGTCTCCTCCCTGCGCGAAGCGAACATCTACGAGAAGCAGCGCTATCGCCACATGCTCAGCGCCACGCTGGTGGATGGCTGGGACGGCCGGGAGGCGCGGCTGCGATCCTGCTACCAGGTGACGCGCATCATGCAGGACGGCGCCACCATGCTGTTCAGTTGCGGCCGCTACCTGGACCGCGTGCGCTTCACCAGGGAAGGCCCGCGCTTCGCCAAGCGCATCGTGGTCTATGACAGCCGGCGGATCGACACGCTGCTGGCGATACCGCTGTGACACGGCAGCGTTTCGCCGTCGCCCTCGGCGATCCCTCCGGCATCGGGCCGGAGATCGCGCTGCGCCTGGCGATGGACCCGGCGGTGCGGGCGCGCTGCGCTCTGACCCTGGTGGGCGATGCCGCGGTGCTGCGGGCCCATGCCGCGGGCATGGGCGTCACGCTCGGCATCGGCAATGAGGGCATCACCCTGCCGGACGGCGGGCGGGTGGGCTTCGCGCCGGTGCCGATCGGGGCCGTGCCCGCCATCGGCAAGGTTTCGGCCGAGGCCGGGCGGGCGACGCTCGCC
>JAEWCI010000184.1 GCA_023390705.1 Pseudomonadota bacterium | reverse complement strand
GTGCTCCTCTTCATCTCCCTGTTTCCTCTCCGCTATCGCATGCGCTCATTCGAGTTCGGTTGATCGAAGCGATCCTAGCGGTGGTTGTGGTGCGGCACCGTGGCCGGCGGCTGCTCCATCAGCGCGTAGCTGTATCCGGCACAGCCCACATTCGGGTTCGTCACGGCGAAGAGGCCGGCCGGGTTCTCCTTGAAAAGCCAGACATGCAGATCGTAGTGATGCAGCTCGCGCGGCATCAGCGGCTCATGCCCTTCCATCGGTCCGTCGAAGGGGCGGCCAAAGAGCACCGGGCGTTCCGTGACGCCGGTTGCCAGCGGCACGAACCATTCGGCGGCGACGAGGCGCAGGCGCCCACCTTCCGCAGGTTCATACACAAGGATCGCCGGTCGGAAGGGATCGGGCGTCGGGCCGATTATGGTCGGGTTGAGGAAGTGCACGCCCATCGCGCCCTCTGGATACTCGACGCAGCCAAGGGTCTATAAATCGCCGGCGCGCACGGCCACGACCGGGTCGGCGTATTTCTGCAGCGCCTGCCGGATCTCGGCGAGGGCAGGCGGCAGCGTCGGCTCTGGTGCCGGCGTGGAGACGCGGTGCTGCGCTCCGTGCTGGCTGGCCTCCTGCGCGGAGGCAGACAGGGCGCCGGCCATGAGGCCCGCCATCATGAACGCGGCGGCGAGGCGGGTACCCTTGTGGCGGGAAGCGAAGGCGCGGCGTGCGGCGTTGCTCATTGTCGTCGTCCGTTCGGTCTTGTTCGCTATCCACTCGCCCCTTCTGGTCGGGGACGCTGCGAGCCTGCCGATGAAAGCTTTCCGCCGCCATCGCCGGAGTTTGCCGGAGCTTTCCCGGAGTTTCCGGAAGCATTGCCGTGCAGATCCCGGAGATCCTGGCCGGTACCGGCGCGGCCATGGCCAGGCTCACTCCGGCACGCCTGCCTTCACGAGCCCTTCGACGAAAACCTCGCAATGCGCGAACCCCTGGAGGTTCTGACGGAGCATGCTGACACGGATGGGAGGGCCAACCCTGTTCCGGGCCTCGATGAATGCCCGCGCCTCCTCCAGCAGCCCGAGATGGCCGCAGCAGCTGATCAATGTGTTGTAGTGGCCGGAATACTCTGTGAAGGCTGCGACCGAGGAGCGCAGATAGGGCAGGGCGTCCTCGAAACGCTGTGAGCCAAGCAGGGCCAGGCCATGAGTGGCGGTGTAGAGGCCGGAAAAGCCATCGGCGGGGCTCATCCGGACGGCCTTGCCGGTCTCGGCGATCGCCTCCTCGAAATGGCCGGCGCGGAGCAGCACCCATCCGAGGAATGTCCGCCCCAGGGCGAAGCTCGGGTTGAGGTCGAGCGCCGCCCGGAGTTCCGCGACGGCGCGCTCATGGCGCCTTGCGTCGCTCAGGCAGAGGCCGAGGGTCATCCGGGCCCAGGGCTCCCTGGGGTCGAGCGCGACGGCATCCTCGGCGTGCTGCGCGGCCTGCCGGTAGCCCGCCTGGATCTCATGCCACCAGTAGCAGCGCGCCGCCCACCAGACGGCCCAGCCGAGCACGGCATGGGCCCGGGCATAGCCGGGATCTATCCGGATGGCCTCTTCCAGAAGGGCGCGCGCTTCCTCGTTCTGGCGGCGGCCGATCCTGTTGATCAGGCCCATCGCGCGGACGACGAGACCCCAGGCGTCTATGCTCCCGGGCGGCCGGTTGGCGGCGCGGAAGCCTTCCTCCGCGTAGAGATGCGGCTCGATGGCGGCGACGACGTTGCGGGTGATCTCGTCCTGGACGGCGAAGATGTCGTGCAACTCGCGGTCGTAGCGCTCGGCCCAGATATGCTTGGCCGTCTCGGCCTCGACGAGCTGGCCCGTGACGCGGATGCGGCCGGCGGCGGTCCGGACACTGCCTTCCAGGACGTAGCGGACACCGAGTTCGCGGGCGACCTGCCGGACATCCACGGCGCGCCCCTTGTAGGTGAAGCTGGAATTGCGGGCGATGACGAAGAGCCAGCGCAGCCGGGACAGTTCGGTGATGATGTCCTCGGTGATCCCGTCCGCGAAGAAATCCTGCGCCGGGTCCATGCTCATATTCGTGAACGGCAGGACCGCGATGGAAGGCCGTTCAGGTGGCCGCGGCGGGAAGGCGGGCGGCGTCGGGCCGAATGCCGCCAGCCCGGGGGCGGTTTCCTCAGCCGGGCCTTGCGTGGTGGCGGAACGGTCCTCCGGCATGCCGGGCCCGCGCAGCGAGAGCCCCGTATGGCTCTCCACGATGGCAAGGGTCCGGTCCGAAAAGAGGCCGACGAGCAGCTTATCAACAGTGGATCTGCCCAGCTTCGTCTCGAACGCAAACTGATCGCGCGACATATGCTCGCGCGCGATGTAGTCCCGGATGATGCCTGCGACCCGCCTCCTGTCGTCCATCCCTGTTCGCTGCCCCAGGTGGAAGCAGCGTACCCCAGGTGGGAAACCGTGCCAGCATGAATTGTCGGGCACCGGGGGGGGGGGCGTGCCTCGGGCCGCCGGCCCTCCGCCGGCTCCCCCAAACCCGGGGGGCAGCCCGGCTGCTGCCTAAACCTGGTAGGGCGGGTGGTGGAGCCCGGCCGGGGAGAAGGTGAAGACCTCGCAGCCACTTTCGGTGACGCCGACCATGTGCTCGAACTGGGCCGAGAGGCTGCGGTCGCGGGTCACCGCCGTCCAGCCATCGTCGAGGATCTTCACCTCGGCGCGGCCGGCATTCACCATCGGCTCGATGGTGAAGAACATGCCGGGCTTTAGCACCGGGCCTTCACCCGGCCGGCCGAAATGCAGCACGTTCGGCGGCTCATGGAAGCGCCGGCCGATGCCGTGGCCGCAGAAGTCGCGCACCACGGAGAAGCGGTGGCGCTCGACGAAGCCCTGGATGGCGTGGCCGATATCACCCAGCGTCGCGCCGGGCTTCACCACCGCCACGCCGCGCATCAACGCCTGGTAGGTCACGTCCATCAGCAGGCGCGCCTTGGTGGAAGGCGTGCCGGCCACGTACATGCGGCTCGTATCGCCGTGCCAGCCATCGAGGATGACGGTGACATCTATGTTGATGATGTCGCCATCCACCAGTACCCGCTCACCGGGGATGCCGTGGCACACCACATGGTTGATGGAGGTGCAGATGCTTTTCGGGTAGCCCCGGTAGCCCAGCGGTGCCGGCACGGCCCCATGCGCCAGGATGAATTCATGGCACAGCCGGTCCAGTTCCGCGGTGGTCACGCCCGGCCGCACATGCGGGGCGATCATGTCCAGCGCCTCGGCCGCCAGTCTTCCGGCGCGGCGCATACCCGCGAAATCCTCGGGTTTGTGGATGGTGATGCGGCGAAGGTCGCCGCCCTGTTGCTCCATGGGGTTTCGGCTGTCCGGTACGGGGTCAGGAAATATGCGGGTAACATGTGCGCGGGGCTGCCCCTGTGCAAGCTTGGGTGCGCCGCCGCAACCGTGCCGGGGCCCGTGCCGCCGCGCCAGGGGCCTGGCCCGGGGCTTGCCC
>JAEWCI010000124.1 GCA_023390705.1 Pseudomonadota bacterium | reverse complement strand
GTGCTCCTTCGACCCTCCTCCGCCCTATTCCCCGAAGTCAGCGGCCAGCAGCCATAACGGCAGGCCGCCTCGTGCCGATCTGCAGCATGTCGAGAGTGCCGCCCACGATTTCCTTCGGCAGGAAGATGATGAAGACCACCAGCAGGAGCCCCTGCGTCATGTTGTCCCAGGCCACCGCCGCCGGACCGAATCCGATGCGCAGCGCCTCGGCGAGCAGAATGGTGATCTCTGCCCCGATCGTCGGACCAAGCGCGACATAGATGCCACCGACCACCACGGCGAAGACCATTGCAGCGACACGGCGATGCCGAACGGCCGGCCTGAAGGCTGCGTGCAGAGGACGTATCGCAGGTTGCGGTTCTCCATCACCATCGAGCCAATGTGGGTGGTGATCCAGATGAACCGGCGAAGCTGCTCAAGCCGCCCGGCCACGGGCACGCATTGCGCCGGGGAGCAGCCGGGACCTGTCGGGTCATTCCACCTGGACTATCCTGCGCAGGGCAGCCGTCACCTCCTCGGCCGCCTCATAGGGTGTCCAGTGCCCTGCCCCGCCTATGATTTGAAAATCGAGGTCCGGCTGAAAGCGCCGAAGAACTTGCTCGCGATCGCGGATCGGCTGGGCCATCACGTCCCGTTCGCCCCAGATGCCCGCCATTCGCGCGCGCACCCGTGGCAGGACCCGCGATAACGCATCCGACGCGGGTATGCCGCCGGCTCGGACCCGGGCCTTGCGCGCATTCTCGGCCTGCAGGTGGACAGCAAGCTCGTCCGCATGAGCGGGGTTGGCCAGCATCAGCGCGGCGAGGTTGTGCCGATGCACCGAGAACATCTCAGCCGCATCCATCTCTCGGGAGAGACTGCGTGTGTGAGGCACCGGCCCGCGCGGCAATCCGAGCCCGCCGGGCCCGAGGAGCACGAGCCTGTCTATCCGTTCCCCTTCCAGCGCGGCGAGATGTCCCGCGATGATTCCGCCGAAGGAGAAGCCAGCCAGGCTGTAGTGCCGGGATGCCGGCAGGAATGCCGAAAGCCCACCGGCAATGATCGCAGCCAGGTCTTCTGGCCGCCAGGGTTCAGGGGGCGTATCGGAATCGCCATAGCCAGGCATGTCCGGCACCGCCACCCAGAAATGCGAGGAGAGTGGTTGGACGCAGCGAATCCAGTGCGTCCAGGACCCGAAATCGCCGTGCAGCAACACCAGCAGCGGCCTGTGCCTATCGCCCCACAAGCGCCATGCGATGCGGCCCGCAACAGACGTGGTTTGCCGGCATGTGGCTGCCGCCTCGATCCGGGCAACTGCAACGGCCGGTGTCCTGTCCCCATACTGCGCCGTCATATCCATCCTATGATCCCTGCCTGCGTTCGATGATGGCACACCCGGACCGGCGCCAGGGACGCGAGAATGCCCGTTCCGTAAGGCACCGACGGCGCGGACAGCAACCCTGCCCGCAGATGGCCGTCCGGCGCATTTTCGACGCGCCCACCGAAACTCCGGCAGAGTGCCGATATGGCGCCGGTTCCCCGTCCAGGCTCCAGCCGTGCTGCTGGGATGCGCCGACGGCCGGACCATCCGTCTCCCCTTTGATGCCACGGCACAGCCGACAGGAACGCGCTACTCGGGCCGCACCCCTGCCGCCCGGAGCACCGCCGCGTAGCGGTCGAGTTCGTGGCGAATGAAGGCGTTGACCTGATCCGGCGTGGTGACCTCGGCCTTGATCTGCAGGCCGAGTTCGGTGAGCCGCGGCTCGATCTGCCGCGCCGCGGCATTGAAGGCGGCGTTCAGCGAGGTGACAACCTCCGGCGGCGTGCGCGCCGGAGCCGCGGCGACAATCCAGATATCCTGCTGGAAGCCCGGCAACCCCGCCTCGGCCGAGGTCGGCACCTCCGGCAATACGGGGCTCCGTGCCGGCACGCTGACGGCCAGCGCGCGCACTACACCGCTTCGCACCGGCCCAACCGCTTCGGCCGTTGAAACCGCCGTCAGTTGCGCCTCGCCGCTCATCACCGCCTGCAGGGCCGGCCCGCCGCCGCGGTAATGCACGAATTGGATCTCCGCCTGGGCGGCGGCGCGGAATACCTCACCCGTCAGGTGCACCGTGCTGCCAATGCCGGCGCCGGCGAAATTGTAGCGCATGGGATTGGCGCGCAGCAGCGCCAGGAGCTCGGACATGGTCCGCGCCTGCACGGCAGGATGACACACCAGCACCATCGGAGCGCCACCAAGGATGGCGATGCCCGCGAAATCCCGTGCCACGTCATAGGGTATGCGTGCCACCAGGGCGGGCGCGATCGCATGTGCGCTGCTGTTGATGAGGATGGTGTACCCGTCCGGCGCCGCCTTTGCGACCGTGTCGGTACCGATCAATCCCGCCGCGCCGCCGGTGCGGTTCTCCACGGCAATGGGCTGGCCGAGCAGGACCGAGGCCGGTTCCGTCACCAGCCGGGCCATGAGGTCGGCCAGCCCACCCGGCGCGAAAGGCACGACGGCACGGATCGGCCTGTCGGGCCGCCAGCGCGGGATGGGCTGGGCGGACGCAGCCGCCGGTGACAGGAGGGCGCCGAGAAGTAGCGGGCGACGGCGGATCATCATTCTGCGTGCCTCCCAGTATGTTGCCGGCTGGCCGCACCGGCCTCCGGTACCGGGAATAAGGCCATACGCCGTGGCGCCTGCGCCAGCTTTCCCGGCGGATCGGTCCAGGCGCCGTTTCGGTCACTCCCTCAGGCGCCATCGAATCCGGCGATCCAGGGCATGCGGGCGAATACCACGGCCAAGTCCGACAGCCCGGCGGCTCCTGAAAGCCGGGGGCGAGGGCGACCTTGGCCGCAGAGCGGCACGGCCTCCTCATACCTGCCGCATGAAATGCTGACGCATTTCATGCCTCAGGCGCCGGCCTCCGCTGGCTTGGCTTCGCGGCTCTGGCCGCGGCGCCCGTCCGGGCGCTCGGCGGGCCTGCTCCGCCGCAGGTCGGCACTTCGTGAGCCGGGCATGATACCGCCGAGCCGAAGTCCTGACCTGCGGCC
>JAEWCI010000112.1 GCA_023390705.1 Pseudomonadota bacterium | reverse complement strand
CCGCCCAGCGCCCGCCGATGCCGGACCGCCCGCCGGAGGAGCGCCCGCCGGTGGAGGTGGCGATGACGGTCAGCGAGCGCGAGCGGCTGCAGCAGATGGATTTCGAGGCGATGTCGGCCGCCGAGATCGCCGCCGCCCGGCAGGAAATCCGCAAGCTGGTGCTGCCGCTGGACGCCCGCCCGACCCGCCGCTTCCGCCCGGACCCGCAGGGGCCGACGATCGACCTGCGCGCCACCATCCGCAGCTCCCTGCGTTGGGGCGGCGAGATCCTGACGCTGGACCGCCGCCGCCGCGTCACCCGCCCGCCGCCGCTGGTCGCGCTCTGCGACATCTCCGGCAGCATGAGCCGCTATGCCCAGGTGCTGCTGCACTTCCTGCACGCCGTCACCAATGAGCGCGACCGGGTGCACAGCTTCCTGTTCGGCACGCGCCTGACGAATGTCACCCGCCAGCTCCGCCACCGCGACCCCGAGGTGGCCTTCGAGCTGGTGAGCCATCTGGTGCCGGACTGGTCCGGCGGCACCCGAATCGGCGAATCGCTGGAACGCTTCAACCGCGACTGGGGGCGCCGGGTGCTCGGCCAGGGGGCGGTGGTGCTGCTCATCACCGATGGGCTGGACCGCGAGGGCGCCCGCGGCCTTGCCGAGGCGACCGACCGGCTGCGCCATTCCTGCCGGCGACTGATCTGGCTCAATCCCCTGTTGCGCTTCGAAGGGTTCCAGCCCAGATCACAAGGCATCCGGGCGATGCTGCCGCATGTGGACGAGTTCCGCCCGGTGCATAATCTCGCCAGCCTGCGTGAGCTGGTCGCCACGCTGAGCGACCGCCACGCCGGCCGCGCGGGGGCAATGAGGAACGCCGCATGAGCACCGAGCCGCAATCCGAGGACATCCTGGCCATCGCCGCCGACTGGGTGGCGCAGGGCGAACAGGTGGCGCTGGCGACGGTGGTGGAAACCTGGGGCAGTTCGCCCCGTCCGGCCGGCTCGTGCCTTGCCGTCACTGCCTCCGGCCGCCTCGCCGGCTCGGTTTCCGGTGGCTGCATCGAAGGCGCGGTGGCCGATGCGGCGAAGCAGACCATGGCCAGCGGCAAGCCGCAGTTGCTGGATTTCGGCATCTCGGACGAACGCGCCTGGGAAGTCGGCCTGGCCTGCGGCGGCAAGGTGAAGGTCTTCGTGGAGAAGCTCTCGTGACGCCGGAATTGCTCGCCCGCCTGCAGGCGGCGAAGACGGCCAAGCGGCCGGTGGCACTGCTGACGCGGCTGACGGATGGCCACCAGCTCCTCTGGCCGGAGGATGCCGCGCCCGAGACCCTGGCCGCGACGGCGCGCCAGGCGCTGGCCGGCGACGCGGCGGCGAATCTCAGCGAAGCCGGCGCGGCCTGGTTCATCCATCCGCACAACCCGCCGCTGCGCCTTGTCATCGTCGGCGCGGTGCATATCGCGCAGGCGCTGGTGCCGATGGCCCAGCCGCTCGGCTTCGCCGTGACGGTGGTGGACCCGCGCCGCGCCTGGGCCACCGCCGACCGCTTCCCCGGCATCACCCTGGTGCATGACTGGACCGACGACGCCGTGGCGGCGCTCGCGCCGGACAGCCGCACCGCCGTCGTCACCCTGACGCATGACCCGAAGCTGGACGACCCGGCGCTGGATGTCGCGCTGAAGTCGGAAGCCTTCTACATCGGCGCCCTGGGCAGCCGGCGCACCCACGGCAAGCGCGTCGCCAGGCTGACCGAAATGGGGCATGATGCCGCCGCCATCGCCCGCATCCACGCGCCCGTCGGGCTGAACATCGAGGCCGAGACGGCGCCCGAGATCGCGCTCTCCATCCTGGCGGAGATCGTCGCGGCGCGACGCGGCTCGCCGCTGGCAGAGCGGCGGCCGGCAAAGGCTGAAGCGGCATGATCTTTGGCCCCACCCCGCTGAGCGAGGCGCGCGGCGCCATCCTGGCGCACACCATCCGCCTCGGTGGGCAGCAGCCGGTGAAGGTGCTCAAGAAGGGCACGGTGCTGGACGAGGCGGCCATCACCATGCTCCAGGCCGCGCACCAGCGGGAGGTGATCGCCGCCCGCCTGGAGCCCGGCGACGTGCCGGAGGACGAGGCCGCCGACCGCCTGGCCAAGGTGCTGATGCAGCCATTGCTGGCGCGGTCCCGCGCGGCCACCGGCCGGGTGAACCTCTTTGCCGATTCCGCCGGCCTGCTGGTGGTGCGGCCGGAGGTGGTGAACCGGCTGAACACGCTCGACGAAAGCATGACCGTCGCCACCCTCAGCCCCTTCGTGCCGGTGGCGGCGAAGGAGATGGTGGCGACCATCAAGATCATCCCCTTCGCGGTGCCCGGCCATGTGCTGGACGTGGCCGAGGCGGTGGCGCGGCAGAGCCCGCCGGCGCTGGAATTGCATCCCTTCCGCCCGCTCAAGGTCGGCCTGGTGCTGACCGAGCTGCCGGGGGTGAAGGAAAGCGTCATGGAAGGCGCGGTGGAGGCGACCGAGGCGCGCGTCACGGCGCTTTGCGGCAGCCTGCTGCCGGTGGAGCGGGTGCGGCACGATACCGCGCTGGTGGCCGATGCGCTGGTCCGGCTGCGCCGCCAGGGCGCCCAGTTGCTGCTGATCGCCGGCGCCTCCGCCGTGGTGGACCGGCGGGATGTCGGCCCGGCCGCCATCGTCCGGGCCGGGGGCGCGATAGACCATTTCGGCATGCCGGTGGACCCGGGCAACCTGATCTGCATCGGCCATATCGACGGCATCCCGGCCCTGGTGCTGCCAGGCTGTGCCCGCTCCCCGAAGCTGAACGGCTTCGACTGGGTGCTGCAGCGCTATTTCGCCGGGCTCACCGTGACGCCGCGCGAGGTCATGGGCATGGGCGTCGGCGGACTCCTGAAGGAGATCGAGGTCCGCCCGATGCCGCGGGAGAAGGTGGCCACCGCCCCGCCCCCCGCGGTGGCGCCGCGGCGCGGCCGCAAGATCGCGGCCCTGGTGCTGGCCGCGGGGCGTTCCCGCCGCATGGCGCCCCTGAACAAGCTGCTGGTGCCGGACGAGAAGGGCATGCCCATGGTGGTGCGGGTGGTGGAGAATGTCCTCGCCTCCCGCGCCCGGCCGGTCATCGTGGTGACGGGGCACGAGCATGACCGGGTGGAGGCGGCGCTCGCCGGCCGGCCGATCCACATCGCCCATGCCGAGGACTATGCCGCCGGCCTTTCGGCCAGCCTCAAGGCCGGGCTGGCCGCGCTGCCGCCGGATATCGAGGGGGTGGTGGTCTGCCTGGGCGACATGCCGCTGGTGAGCGGCGCGATGATCGACCGGCTGATGGCGAATTTCGACCCCGAGGAAGGCCGCGCCATCGTCATGCCCACCTTCCGCGGCAAGCAGGGCAACCCGATGCTCTGGAGCCGGGAATTCCTGCCGGAGATGATGCAGATCACCGGCGATGTCGGCGCTCGCCACCTGGCCGGTGCGCATGCCGACCGGGTGGCTGAGGTGGAGATGGCCGACGACGCCGTGCTGCGCGACTTCGACACCAGCGAGGCCCTGAAGAAGGCGCCCGGCTTCGCCGGGGTGCGCTAACTCAGATCGCGGACGGGCGCGGGCACCCCTGCCTTGCAGGACAATGACCCATAGCGGTTTGTGCGTTCAGGAAGACGCGCAAACCGCTGCCAGCCGCACCCGCCCGGGGCGGCGTCACCGCGGGGGTGAAGCGCCGCCCCGGCCAGGCCGGCGGATTCAGCCCTCCACCACGCTCCTCAGCCACTCCGCGATCGCCAGCGCCTTCGCATCCTGCCCCAGCGGCGTGACGATCTGCACGCCCAGCGGCAGGCCCTTCGGCCCTTCGCCCGCCGGCACCGTCACGCAGGGCACCCCGAGTGAGGTCCACAGCGCGTTGAAGGCAGGGTCGCCGGTCCAGCCCAGCCCTTCCGGCGCCTCGCCCGGGGCGCTTGGCGTCAGCAGCGCGTCGCAATCGCCGATGGCGCCGGCGAAGGCCGCACG
>JAEWCI010000107.1 GCA_023390705.1 Pseudomonadota bacterium | reverse complement strand
CTTCACGCCCTCGAAGGGGCGGGCACCCGGCGTGGTCATGCCGCCTTCCCGCGCAGGCCCTTGGCGATTTCCTTCTGCTTCAGGAATTCCTCGCGCCGCCGCGTCAGTTCCGCCTCGCCGATCTGCTCCAGGTTGTTGTAGTCGTTCTTCCAGAGCCCGTCCTCGTTCCAGCGGATCGGGTTCTGCACCGTGGTGCGCGGGCCCGGCGCGGTTTCCAGCAGGCGCAGCGCCAGTTCCAGCGTGCGGGCCTGGCTTTCCGGGTCATGCGGCTTGCCGGCGCTGTTGCCCAGCGGGAAGTCGTTGAACAGGAAGCGCGGCACGCCGCAATGCTCCACGATGTCCTTGGCGCAACCCATGATGACGGTCGGGATGCCGGCGGCCTCCAGCGCGCGCGCCACCAGGCAGCAGGTCTGGTGGCAGACCGGGCAGTTGGGCACCAGGATCACGGCATCCACCGCATCCTCCTGGCAGCGCTTCACCAATTCCGGGCAGTCGATCTCGATGGTGTGGCGATGGCTGCGGTTGGTCGGCGCGCCGTGGAAGCGGGGCGAGATCTCCTTGATCCGCCCCGCCTTCACCGCGTTGCGCAGCGCCGGCAGCGGGAACCAGCTATTGCAGTCCGTCGCCGTGGTGTGCTTGCGGTCATAGCCGATATGCGAGATGCGGAGGTCGTGGTCCACCGAGGTGTCGCCCGAATAGGGCACATAGAATTTCGCGCCGGAATTATAGGCCGCGCCCGGGCCCTGGTCGCCCTTGGCGGGGTCATAGGGCGCCGCGGTGGTGATCAGCCCGATGCGGCTTTCCGAAAGCTTCTTCGTGAAGGGCGTGAAGGGCACGTCGCGGTAATGCGCCCAGCGATAGGGGTCGTAGCCGATGGCTTGATAATAGGCGCGGGTGCGCGCCATGTAGGGCACCGGGCTGTCGTAATCGGGCGCGAAGCCCATGGCGCGGTCGATCTCGGCAATGCTCATCGCGGCTTCCTCCTGCCTGCCGGCGATCGGCAAGGCGGTAGCACATCAGCCGCGACGCTAGGAGCGTGCCTGCCAGGGGTCAAGCCGCGGAACGGATTGCCGCCCAGACCCGTTCCGGTGTCAACGGCATCTCCAGATGCGTCACGCCAAGCGGGCGCAGCGCGTCCACCACCGCGCCGAGCAGCGCCGGCAAGGCACCCACCGTCCCGGCCTCGCCGGCGCCCTTCACGCCCAGGGCGTTGGTCGTGGTGGGCTGCGGGTTGCTCAGCACGGTCATGGCGCACAACTCGTCGGCGCGCGGCATGGGGTAGTCCATGAAGCTGGCGGTCAGGAGCTGGCCGCTGTCCGGGGCGTAGCGGATCGCCTCGCCGAAGATCTGGCCGAAACCCTGGGCAACGCCACCATGGATCTGCCCCTTCAGCAGCAGCGGGTTGATGACGGTGCCGACATCATCCACCACCGTATAGGCCAGCAGCCGCGTCGCGCCGGTTTCGGGGTCCACCTCCACCTCGGCGATGTGGCAGCCATTGGGGAAGGTGGCGTCGCCCGGCCGCGTCACCAGCCGCGCCGCCAGGCCCATTTCCGCACCCGGCGGCAGGGCGCCCGGGCGGTAGCTTTCGCGCGCCAGGGCCTCGATGCCGATGCCGCGGTCGGTGCCGGCCACGCGGAACACGCCATCCGCGAATTCGATATCGGCCTCGGCCGCTTCCAGCAGATGGGCGGCGATGGCCTTGCCGCGCTCGACGATCCTCTCCGCCGCCGCAACCAGCGCCCCGCCCGCGGCCATCATGGAGCGGGAGCCGATGGTGCCGCGGCCATGGGTGACCACATCGGTATCGCCATTGATGAAGCGGACACGCTCCGGTGCCAGGCCGAGATGGCTGGCGACGATCTGGCGGAACACCGTCTCATGCCCCTGGCCGTGATTGTGGCTGCCTAGGAGAAGGGTGGCGCTGCCGCCGGAATCGAAGCGGATCTCGGCGCCTTCCTCCATCGGGTTGCGGTGCGGCCCGCCGGCGCTTTCGATGGCATTGCCGATGCCGATGCCTCGCAGCATGCCGCGCTTCGCCGCTGCCGCGCGCCGCGCCGGAAAGCCGGCCCAGTCCGCCGCTTCCAGCGCCATCGCCATGTTCTTCGCGAAGTCGCCGCTGTCATAGGTGTAGTCGAGGCCGGTGCGGAAGGGCATCGCCTCCCTGGGGATCAGGTTGCGGCGGCGCAGCGCGATGCGGTCCAGCCCCATCTCCTCGGCGGCGAGGTCGATGATGCGCTCGATGGCGTGGATCGCTTCCGGCCTGCCGGCGCCGCGATAGGGCGCGGTGGGCTGGGTGTGGGTGAAGATGCCGCGCACCTCGGTGCAGATATGCGGCGTGCGGTACACCCCGGCCAGGCCGCCGACATTGTTGGTGGAGGAAACCGGCCCCTGCCAGGCGAGATAGGCGCCCAGGTTGCACAGGGTCCGCACCCGCAGCGCGAGGAAATCGCCTTCCGCGCTCAGCGCCAGCTCGGCGGTGGAGAGATTGTCGCGGGCATGGGTGTCCGAAAGGAAGCTCTCGGTCCGCGTCGCCGTCCAGCGCACCGGGCGGCCCAGCCGCTTCGCCGCGTGCAGCGCCAGCACATATTCCTGGAAGGGGCTCTCCTTCATGCCGAAGCCGCCGCCGACATCGGGCGAGACGATGCGCAACCGGTTGCTCGGCAGGCCCAGCGCGTGCTCGGCGATCTCGTTGCGCATCACATGCGGCAATTGGGTGCCGACCACCAGGGTGTAGCGATCCTCGATGGGATCATGCGTCGCCACGCAATTGCGCGGCTCCATCGGGTTGGCGGAGACGCGGCTGATGCGGAAATCCAGCCGGGTGACATGCGCGGCGCGGGCGAAGGCGGCCTCCACCGCGGCGAAGTCGCCGAGCCGGAACAGGAAGCTTTCATTGTCCGGCGCGATCCCAGGCCAGACCGCGGGGGCGCCGGCTTGCGCGGCTTCGGCGATATCGGTCACCGCCGGCAGCGGCTCATACTCAACCTCGATACGCTCGGCGGCGTCCAGCGCCGCCTCCCGCGTCTCGGCCACCACGGCGGCCACGGCATCGCCGACATAGCGCACCTGGTCCACCGCCAGCATGCGCCAGGGTGTCTGGGCGATGGGCCGGCCGTCGCGCCGGTGGCGCGGCGTCACGCAGCGCAGCACGCCGAGTTCGCCGATCTCGGCCGCCGTCAGCACCAGGGCGACGCCGGGCATGGCCCGCGCCGCCTCCACCCGGATGCCGAGGATGCGCGCCGCGGCATGTGGCGAGCGCAGCAGCACCAGATG
>JAEWCI010000083.1 GCA_023390705.1 Pseudomonadota bacterium | reverse complement strand
GGACTTCACCACGTCATGGTAGTCGCGGTTGCGGGCATAGACGCTGATGCTGGCACGGTCGCGCCGCGCCAGGGTGGCGAGCGGGTCCTCCGCCGGCCCGTAATTCATGCCCAGCGCGATGACGCTGACCGCTTCCGGCCACAGCACCCGCGGCTGGACGCGCTGCGCGCTGCGTTCCGCCATCCAGCCCATGCTGCCGTGCTGGCCGGTGGCGAGGAACAGTTCCAGGCGTTCGCGCGCCGCATCGGGCAGCAGGGCCTGGGTGAAGGCCACCGCGTCGAAGCCGAGGCGCATGGCTTCGGCGCGAATAAGCGCCCGTGTGCTTCGAGACATGCTTGCTTATAGCTCCGTCGCACAATTAGGCCGAGTTGCGACCGATCCCTGATTGAGATGGGTATGCTCACCCTCCATACTTAAAGGCTCCTCCATTGATGATCGACTCGGAGTTTGCCAGCCCGTGCCACCCGATCCGATTTTCCGCCCACTGCAGGTCCCTGATCGCTTTGAGTCAATCAGTGGGAAGGATAGATCAGTCCTCGGGATGTTCATCTCGCCAGTCGAAGAAAGTCTGTCCGCGCTAAAACAATTGTTTGAAAATGCAGCTATTTCGCGGCGAGGGCAGCTGTTGGTAGTCGAAAGTCGCCCTGGGGTGGGAAAGACGACTTTCCTGAACACTGCTAATTTGTTTATTGACGATCTTGTTGTCAGATCAATTTCTTCGACGATACCGGCAGACGCAGTGCTCGGAGAGATACAAAGCGGAGCTACGCAAGGACGGGCGCTGATCGTGCTGGAGGGAAGGGAGTCGATTGACCATGTGAGCGACGAAGATTTAGGACAACTTCTTCACCAACTTAATCAGCGCCTGCGACATAGCGATTACGCAGACGTAGTCGTTGCTTGGCCCTGCAATTCTTCGAGGTTGGCTGAGCGAGTTGTCAAGCAGGCAGAAGCCATCGGTGGAACAGCACTGATCGATCCTGAAATTGGCCGTCATTCTTTTAATGGCCCTAACAGGAAAGAGTTCCGACATATTGTATCTAGCACTATTGGTACTCTTAACGATGGCGCTGACTTATTAGATTTGGGTATAGATGAATTCACGTTTACCGATATGTTGAACAAGTGCACTAGTATTGGGGATTTATTTACGAAGATAGCCCGGGATGTGTCTAAAAAACGCTCGGCTCTCATCGCACTGAAAAATGTGGAACGCCATCGTGTTTGGGTTGTTGTCGCGGCTGGCTCACAACCCGAAAAAGAGATCGGCGGCTTAACCCGTGGTGGAAATGGATCTTGTGACATTCAAAGGCTATGCAATAGTACACAGGCTAATATAGTTTCGGAAGTCAAAGAATATCCTGATAAGCTTGGTCTTCTTTGCGGCTATTTTGACGCCCGGATAACGTTCCTGCCAGTTGTAACTCTGCTCGCGACGGTGAGATCATTTGCGGATGACTCGTTCAAGCAGAGGCTTATAGGTGCAGGCATTCGGGTTG
Source organism: Pseudomonadota bacterium (assembly GCA_023390705.1). Taxonomy (GTDB): domain Bacteria; phylum Pseudomonadota; class Alphaproteobacteria; order Acetobacterales; family Acetobacteraceae; genus JAEWCI01. The sequence goes on along the minus strand of JAEWCI010000083.1, from coordinate 2,842 downwards.
ACATCGCTGATCCTAGTGATGCGGTTAGGAGGCTTAAAGATAGCCAGTTGGCGACCCTGCTTCGTGGGGAGCAGATCGGGTTGCTTACGAGTGGTCAGCCTGTCGGCACAGACAGCAAAAAAGCATTTGAGAATCTCTCTCTATTGGCCAGTCAGAATGATCGTCCACTCAACCGAGCTATCGCGGAAGGCTTAAAGACTGCCGGACTTATTGATGGCTACGAAGTTGAGCAAGATTTTGGGTCAGGTCTTACTCGGCGCACTGACATCGTGGTTACAAGGGACAAAGAAAAAATCCGACTCGAAATGATGTGGCGGAAGATTACTAGTAAGGCTGACATGGCCAACTACATGCTAACAAAATTGTATAACTATGGCCGGGCTATAGGATATCTATCTCGTGGAGGAAATTAACCCCGTCCACGGTAGGGTGGCACCTCCTGCGGCGGAATCCACAGCCCTGCCGGCGGCTCGCCGCTCTGGTAGAAGACGTCTATCGGGATGCCGCCGCGCGGGTACCAGTAGCCGCCGATGCGCAGCCATAGCGGCGCCAACTCCCTCTCCAGCCTTTTCGCAATGCCCACGGTGCAATCCTCATGGAAGGCGCCGTGGTTGCGGAAGCTGGAGAGGAACAGCTTGAGCGACTTGCTCTCCACCAGCCAGGCATCCGGCACGTAGTCGATCACCAGATGCGCGAAATCCGGCTGGCCGGTCAGCGGGCAGAGCGAGGTGAATTCCGGCGCGGCGAAGCGCACGCAGTAGCGCGTGCCGGGATGCGGGTTGGGCACCCGTTCCAGCACCGCCGCGTCGGGACTCGCCGGGATGGCGGCGGGGCGGCCGAGCTGGGTCAGGCCGGAAGTGTCGGTCGTCATGGCGTGTCCTGTTCCCAGCCGGCGGCGATGGCGGCGGCCTCGGCGGCGAAGCGCCCTTCCAGGATGGCGTTGCGCAGCCGCCGCATCAGGTCCTGGTAGTACTGGATGTTGTGCCAGGTCAGCAGCATCGGGCCGAGCATCTCCTCCGCCCGGAACAGATGGTGCAGATAGGCGCGGGAATGCCGCGTGCAGGCGGGGCATTCGCAGGTGGGGTCCAGCGCGCTGCCGTCATCGGCATGGCGGGCGTTGCGCAGGTTCAGCACGCCGCGGCTGGTATAGGCGCGCGCCGTGCGGCCGCTGCGCGTCGGGATGACGCAGTCGAACATGTCTATGCCGCGCGCCACCGCGCCGATGATGTCGGCCGGGGTGCCCACCCCCATCAGGTAGCGCGGCTTGTCCTGGGGCAGCAGCGGCAGGGTGCAGTCCAGCACGGCGAACATCGCTTCCTGGCCCTCGCCCACCGCCAGCCCGCCCACGGCATAGCCCTCGAAGCCGATATCCGTCAGCGCCTTCACGCTTTCCGCCCGCAGGTCCGGATAGACGCTGCCCTGGACGATGCCGAACAGCCCGTGACCTTCCCGCGCGACGAAGGCCTCACGCGAACGGGCTGCCCAGCGCATGGAAAGCCGCATGCTCAACGCGGCCTGGTCCTCGGTGGCGGGGAAGGGGGTGCATTCGTCGAAGCACATGGTGATGTCGGCGCCCAGCAGGTGCTGGATCTGCACGCTGCGCTCCGGCGTCAGGCGGTGCTTCGTGCCGTCTATATGGCTGCGGAAGGTGACGCCGTCGGCATCCAGCCTGCGCAGCTCGTTCAGGCTCATCACCTGGTAGCCGCCGCTGTCGGTCAGGATGGGGCCGTGCCAGTCCATGAGGCGGTGCAGCCCGCCCAGCCGCGCCACCCGTTCGGCGGTGGGCCGCAGCATCAGGTGATAGGTGTTGCCCAGCACCAGCCGGGCGCCGGTGGAGCGCACCGCATCGGCGGTCATCGCCTTCACCGTGCCGGCGGTGCCGACGGGCATGAAGACCGGCGTCTCCACCGGGCCATGGGCGGTGTGCAGCAGGCCGGCGCGGGCGGCGCCGTCCTGGCCGGCGGCGGTCCAGTGCAGGGTCATGGTGTTGCCTTCGCTTCGCCGGCTCCGGAGCCAGCCATGCGCGCAAGCTCCAGCAGGCAGGCATCGCCATAGCTGTAGAAGCGGTAGCCCCGGGCGATGGCGTGTTCATAGGCCGCGCGCATCCGCGCCGTTCCGGCGAAGGCCGAAACCAGCATGAACAGCGTGCTGCGCGGCAGGTGGAAATTGGTCAGCAGCAGGTCGGCGGCGCGGAAGCGGTGGCCCGGCAGCAGGAAGATGTCTGTGGCGCCGCGCCAGGGCCGCACCGGGCGGGCCGGGTCCTCGCCGGCAGCGGCGGTTTCCAGCAAGCGCAGCGCGGTGGTGCCGATGGCGATGATGCGCCCCCCCGCCGGCCGGGCGCCGTTGATGACCTCGGCCGCTTCCTCCGTCACCTCGCCCCATTCGGCGTGCAGCCGGTGCGCCCGGGGGTCGCCATCCCGGACCGGGAGGAAGGTGCCGGCGCCGACATGCAGGGTCACGCTGGCCTGCCGCACCCCGCGTTCCGCCAGCGCGGCCAGCAGCCCCGCCGTGAAGTGCAGGCTGGCGGTGGGGGCGGCAACGGCCCCGGCGCGGCGGGCGAAGATGCTCTGGTAGTCCTCGCGGTCCTCCGGGCGGGGGCCGTCCGGGCGGCGGATATAGGGCGGCAGGGGAATTTCCCCGGCGCGGTCAAGCGCCGCCGCCAGCAGCGCCGGGTCGGCGCCGAAATCGAAGCGCACCGTGCCGTCCGCCGGGCGCTCCACCACCCGCGCCGGCAGGGCCGGCGCGCCCTCGATAGCGACCATATCGCCCGGGCGCAGCCGGCGCGCGTTGCGGACCAGGGCCTGCCAGGTCCCGTCCTCCTCGGCGCGGTTCAGCATGATCT